>RGAX01000038.1 GCA_009919985.1 Opitutaceae bacterium | reverse complement strand
GTACGGCTCCGGCGACAAGCTGGTGCAGGCCTATTGCTACCGCTACTGCGTGACCGACCATCCCGAGAACCGCATCCCCTTTCCGAAGCCTGACGGCTACGACCCCAAGCAATACGAATTGCTCGTGCGCATCTACGAGGCCGGCTGGAAGGAAACGTTCGACAAGTTCGATCCCATTCCCAATCACAAGACCGACTCCAACAACCACGGCCCGTTCAGCACGGACAACATCGGGATGAACTACGACTACCCCGAGGCCAGTTACGAGCGCCGGCGCGAGATTCTTGCCGAGCACCGCACCTATCAACAGGGTTTGCTGTATTTTATTGCCAACGATCCCCGCGTCCCCGCCGAGGTCCGCGAAAAAATGTCCCGCTGGGGCCTCGCTAAGGATGAATTTAAAGACAACGGCCACTGGCCGCACCAGATCTACGTGCGCGAAGCCCGCCGCTTGATTGGCTCCTACGTCATGACGGAAAACGAGCTGCTCAAGCGCCGCCCCACGCCCGAATCGGTCGGCATGGGTAGCTACGCCATGGATTCCCACAACGTTCAACGCTACATCACCCCCGAGGGCTACGTGCAGAACGAGGGCGACATCGGCGTCTCCACCAAAGGCCCTTACGCGATCGCTTACGGCTCACTCACCCCGAAAAAATCACAGTGCGAAAATCTCCTCGTGCCCGTGTGCGTCTCCAGTTCACACATCGCCTACGGCTCGATCCGGATGGAACCGGTTTTTATGATCCTCGGCCAAAGCGCCGCCACCGCCGCGGTTATGGCGATCGATCAAAATCTCGCCGTGCAAGACGTGCCCTACGCCGCGTTGCGCGCGCGCCTCCTCGCTGACGGCCAAGTCTTGGAAACTCCCGCCAAGCCCACCGCTCAAAAGAAATAACACGCGCCGGCGCTTCGCCACTTCGTCCCATGAGACTCACGTTCTTTTTCCTCGCCACCGCCACACTCCTACCCGCCGCGCCCCCCGCGCCGCTGCCCGCCCCTACTACGCCCAACCCCGGCCTGCGTTACTACTATCCGCTGCCCGCCGATCCCAACGCCACGCCGCAGACCTTGCACGTAGATATCTGCGTTTATGGAGGCACCCCGGGTGGCGTGGGCGCCGCGGTGCAAGCACGGCGCCTTGGCAAAACCGCCGCCCTCGCCGTGTTTCGCCGCCACGTCGGCGGGATCACCGCCGCCGGTCTCACCGCCGTTGATCTCGGGAAAAAAGAATCCATCGGTGGCATGGCCGAGGAATTTCTCAATCGCATGGGCCAATGGAGCGGCTTCCGCGCGGCCGACGCCGAGCAAACGATGCGCGCCATGCTCGCCGAAGCTGGCGTACCCGTTTGGTTCGAACACCGCCTTGCCCGCGTCGAAAAAGACGGCAACCACATCCGCGCCCTCGTTTTTGAAAACGGCAACCGCATCGAGGCCGGCATGTTCATCGATGCGACGTATGAAGGCGATCTGCTCGCGCGCGCGGGTGTCTCGTTTCACGTCGGCCGCGAAGGTAACACCACCTACGGAGAAGCGTTTAACGGCACCTTCATCGCCGACAAACATCAGTTCCGTTTTCCCGTAGATCCGTACCGCACGCCCGGTGATCCAAAGAGCGGCCTGCTACCCGGTATCTCTGCCGAGCCGCCGCGGGCCGAGGGCTCGGGCGATAAATTAGTCCAAGCTTATAATTTCCGCATGTGGCTCGCGCCCGCCACGAGCGGCCGGCCGTTTTCGCAACCGGCCGGTTACCGCCGCGACGACTACGCGCTACTCGAACGTTTCCTCAATTCCGCGCCCGCCGACTTCGAGTGGGATTGGACCTACCGCAAAGGCCCACTAAAATTAAACCTCGGCGACTGCAACAACGCCGGCCCCGTCTCGACTGATTTCATCGGCGGCAGCAACCGCTGGCCCGAGGGCGACTACGCCGAGCGCGAAAAAATCTTCCAAGCCCACGTCACCTACCAACAGGGCTACATGTGGTTTCTCGCGCACGACGCAGCCGTACCCGCCAAACTCCGCGACCACGTGAAAACCTTCGGACTGCCGCGCGATCAGTTCGCAGAAACCGACGGCTGGCCCCACGAGCTCTACGTGCGCGAAGGCCGTCGCATGGTCTCCGCCTACGTCATGACCGAGCACAACTGTAAGGGCAAAATTATCGCCGCAGACAGCGTCGGACTTGCCAGCTATACCATGGACTCGCACCACACCTCACGCGTCGTCGTCAACGGCGTCGTCATGGCCGAGGGTAACGTCGAAAAATCCACACCCCAGCCCTACCCGGTAAGCTACCGAGCCCTCGTCCCCCACGAACGCGAATGCGCCAACCTTCTCGTGCCCGTCGCTGTTTCCTCTTCGCACATCGCCTACGGCAGCATCCGCATGGAGCCCGTCTTTATGCTCCTAGGCCAGAGCGCCGCCACCGCCGCCGCGCTCGCCCTCGACGCCAAAACCTCCGTACAAGCCGTGGACTACGCCGCCCTGCGCACCCGCCTGCTCGCCGCCGGCCAGAAACTCACCTGGACCCCGCCCGCCAAGCCCGAAGCCAAAAAATAGGGCGAGGACTCCGACCCGTCCTTCCGTGCAGGGGCGTTACTCGCCGCCCCCTCGGGTCGCATCACCTATCCGCCACCCCGGAACACCGACCGCGGCCTTAATTTTTCCCGCGACCTCTTCATTTCTCGCGCCGTGGATTCACCCCGATCCGATACGATCCAGTGGTTTAACGCCGAACTCGCCCCGCACGAGCCCGCCCTGCGCGGCTCCAATCAGGACCCGGCATCCAACCACTCCCAAGCAGGAATAACTTCGACCTCAACGCCGTCGACCGACATCGCGTCCCGTTGATCTAAGGTGATAATAACTCCTCGGCGTTTGCCGGGTAAAGAGCACCCACGTCGCACCCCCTTCATTTCGCGCTCCCGATTGAAGGGCGTGAGCGTGGTGCAAACTTGGATAGCATAATCTTCGGTTACGAAATCACACTCCCAGGAGTTTTTTTCACCAGCATAGCAGGGCTTCAAACCGCGTTGGCGCAGGGATAGGAAGACCGCGTTCTCAAGGCGATGACCGATATCCGCCGTAAGGTTCGGCGAATTCACGCGGCGGAGCGCGTTGTCGATCGCGTAGTATTTGTTTGGCGCCACCACCCGCTGCTTAAACGAAGTGCTAAATTTCGGAAGAGCGAACAGAAGGTAAGCATCCTGCAGAAATTCGATGTAGCGAGAGGTCTGGGAAACAGTGGGGATCGCAAGTGATTTTGTCAGACTCTGCAATGACAGCGGCTGACCGGTGTTCGCTAGAAGATACAAAATGAGGTTCATCACGTGCCGTGATTCCCGCAAATGATGACGCTGGGCGATGTCACGTTCCACGATGTCACGCAAAAGCTGCTGCAGTATTCGCGGGTCCCGCTCACGTAGATAACCCGGAAATCCCCCATCATTGAGATAAGCGGTGAGCGTAGCGGCGCTGCGTTCGCCGGCGGTATAGGCCAGATACTCAGAGTAGGAAAAGGGGAATGCCTCGAATGACTGGTGCCGGCCGGTGAGCTTGGCCCCGAGCTCGCGCCCGAGCATTGAGGCGTTTGAGCCGGTCACACAAATAGGGTGACCGCGGTCCAAAAGCGAACGAACCAACCGCTGCCATTCGGGCAATTCTTGGATCTCATCCAAAAAGACGGCCTGTTTTCCCACAAGCTCGTGAATAACATCCAAAAGCGTCGGAAAATCCTCCGGACCCATGCCGTAGAGCCGAGTATCCTCCACATTTATATAAAGAGCACCCAGGTGGCGGCGTAGGAGCTGCGCTTGTAAGACGCTTTTGCCGCAGCTGCGCACGCCGCTTAGAACCAAAGCATACTCGGAATTTTCCAGGGGGAGTCGGCGCGTGATAGCTCTGGGGATTTCCGGAGTAGCGGCAACGGGCGGCCTCTGATCTTTTAGTACTTCAACAAGTGTATTTCGTAATAACACAATTTTGTAATATTATAAAATACACTATAAAGTCAAGGCAATGGTGCCTTTTACCGTGAAACTCGATGGGTTAACTGGGGGTAGCCATTTCTGAACAACCCATCGGTGCTTTTACCCCTCTTCACCTTGAAATCCGTAGCTATATTTTTTGGATTTGCGTGAGCGTATCTCTAAAAAAGATCGAATCTTGGAGTGCTGCCTTCGACGCGAACTCATCCGGATGTTATGTGTGCTTTAAAAATCAACCGCTGCGCTACTCCCGCGCCCTTGATTTCCTGCACGCTAAGGCACTACATGCACTCCGGCGGCTCCCTTTTACCCCCCCTGCCCGCCGCCCCGAATTCTATCCGTTGAACATCGCTTCCATCATGAAATCCCCTCGCTCGCTCATCTTTGCCCTAATCGCCGCGCTGCCCAGCTTCGTCTTCGCGGACACCGCCGCCACCACACCCGCACCCAAACCTCTGCGCATTCTTTTAATCACCGGCGGTTGCTGTCACGATTACCTCGTCCAAAAAGATCTCCTCAAACAAGGCCTCGAAGCCCGCGCTCACGTCGTCGTCGAGCACATGCACACCGCCGATAAAACCACGCGCCCCAGCTTCCCCGCGCACTCCAACCCCCATTACGCCGATGGCTACGACTTGGTCATCCACGACGAATGCGCGGCCGATATCGCCGACCCCGCCGCCGCGCAGAACGTCCTCGCCCCGCACCTCGCCGGCCTACCCGGCGTGAACCTGCACTGCGCGATGCACAGTTACCGCGTCACCAAAGAATTCGGTAAACCCCTCGCCCCCGGTGCGCCCGGCGCGTTGTGGTTCGACTACTTAGGCCTCCAATCCAGCGGCCACGGCCCGCAAGAACCCATCGCGGTCACGTTCGCCGCCAGCGACAGCCCGATCACGCGCGGTTTGGAAAATTGGACGACAATCAAAGAAGAACTCTACAACAACGTCCAAGATCCGAAAAATTTTTCCGGTCACCAGTCCCTCGCCACCGGCAAGCAAACTGTGAAAGCCAAAGACGGCACGTTGAGTGACAAAACCTCCGTCGTCGTCTGGACCAACACCTACGGCCCGAAGCAAGCGCGCGTCTTCAGCACGACCCTCGGCCACAATAACCTCACCGTAAACGACCCGCGCTTCCTCGATCTGGTCACGCGAGGCGTCCTCTGGGCCACCGGTCACCTCGACGCCAACGGCCACCCCGCCGCCGGCTACGGCCCGCAAGGTAAATAAAGTTCCGGCTCATCCCGTGCGCCCAGGCCTGCGCGCTGTCTTAATACCTGCCGCATCATGGTGGGCTGATGAGCGGAATCACGGACCGGCCGAAGCGGCGGTAGTGCTTAAAGTGTTTATCCAGCGTGAGCACGCGGCAGTCCTTGTGCACCTCGGAGAGTCTTACCAGACATGCATCGGCGAGCGACATGGGCGTGTCGGCGTAGCGCTGCATCAGTAGCTCGATACTGGCGGCTTCGGAAGCGAGGGTGAACGTCGCGTCCAGAAAGCCACGACGCACTGTAGCGATAATTTTCGCCGGATCGCCACCCGCTCGCGCATATAGAAAACAGGCTTCCGTGAGCACCGCTTCGCAGGTAATCAACACGGGCTCTAGCTTACCAAACTGCTCCGCCGACCACTCATGCCATTGATCGGTGTCACACAGCCAGGCGACCAGTGGCCCCGTATCAAGGAGGACAACCTCTTTCATTGGCCGAAATTCGCGAGGTGTTTTGGATTAGTCGAAAGATCAGTTGGGCCTGTGACCGTACCGCGCAAATCAGCCATGGCATCAGCCATCGTGATGCGCATTTTCCGCGTTAGTCCCTTGCCTTGCCGACGCAGCTCCAAAGCCTCGCGTACAAGGTCCGAGCGGGAGCGCTGGGTGCTGTTGGCCTCATCGATCAGCCACTTGGCCAGAGGTTGAGGGAGTTTTACGGAGAGAGTTTCCATAACCTGACCATTGTATGACGCGTCTGCCACGTCGGCAAGACGATACTTAGGCGAACCCAATGCACCTGGCCCAACAGGGAGCGCGGAGTTCCGCTCTGCCGTTTGGAGAAGTCCGTTCGAAAAGATCGCGGCCTGAATTGCTCGAACAAGCGCGCGAGGCAGAAATCGATCTCGACTTGATCGGCGCAAATCTCGCCCTTCGAGTTGAGGATCGTTGGCGGGCAACACGACTACGCGTTGCGATTCATTTTAAAATTACAGGGAGCCACAACTGCCCATATCAACAGACTTCCACCAGCTGATCCCTAAGCTGACGGAATCGGGGATCGCGTTTGCAACGATCACGGGCTACCCGAGGTCAATTGGCCTCATCCAGCGGGTCGGGCAGCACAGATGTTCAATTGAGGTGATTTAATTGCCGCCGACCGACTTTCCTTGCCTTCACAAGAAATTGAGACGCGCCACCTACCGTTTCGGGTTATCGCCAAAGCGAAATAGTTTCCAAATCCCGTTTCAGCCGAAAATGCCCTCGACAGCCGGAAGTCAGGGGGTGATGCCCATGGCCGCGCATCACCCCATGCCACCGACCGAACAAGCCCACTGGTTTGCCAAGGAAGTTCATCCCCATGAACCGGCCCTGCGTGCCTACCTCCAAGCTCGCTTCCCCACCCTTGCGGATCACGACGATCTGGTCCAGGAAACCTACACGCGCCTCCTGCGCGCCAAAGACACCGGCGGCGTGCGCTACCCGAAGGCCTTTCTCTTCACTGCCGCCCGCAACGCCGCCTTCGATCTCTTCCGCCGCCGCCGCGCCCACCCCACCGAATCGATCAACGATCGATCCGAGCTCGTCGTCCTCGACGCCCAGCCCAGCGCCGCCGAAACTCTCGACCAACGCTACGAACTCGAAGTCCTCGCCGAGGCCGTGCGCGCCCTGCCCGACCGCTGCCGCCAGGTTATCATGCTGCGCTACCTCGACGGCCTCGCCTACAAGGAAATCGCCGACCAACTCGGCATCTCGCCAGAGACCGTAAAAGTCCATATGGCCAAAGGCATGCGCCGCTGCGCCGCCTTCTTTGCCGCCCGTGGCCTACTGGACGCCACGATCCCCTCCCAAGGAGAAGACACCGCATGAACGACTCGCTCGACGACCACGAAGACCCCATCGAGGAAGCCGCTGCTGATTGGCTGGCGCTGCGCGCCGAGGGCTTTTCCTCCGCGCAGAAACGTGAGTTCGCGCGCTGGTGCCGCGCCGACACCCGTCACTCCGCCGCCGTTAAGCGGCTCGAAGCGACATGCGCCTTACTGGAAAAAATGCCCCTTGTGCGCGCCGAGCTGCAGCCGGTCATCGCGTTTCCTGTAGCCGCCCGCCCGGGCCGCCTAGTGGGCGTGTCTCGGCGTAATCTTAGGCCGCTACGCGTCGCCCTCAGTATCGCCGCAACCGTCGCCGTCGCGTTCCTCACCGCCATACAATTCCTGCCCCCTACGGACTCGGCCGCACAGGTCTTCACCACCTCCACCGGTGGTTACGAACGCGTCGCCCTCGCCGATGGATCCGTCATCGAACTCAACGCCGAAACCAAGGTGCGCGTCGCACTCACGCCCACCCACCGCCGCGTAGAACTGGTTGCCGGCGAGGCCCACTTCACCGTCGCCCACGATCGGGCGCGGCCGTTCATCGTTTCCGCCGGTGGAGTCGCCGTCCGCGCCGTCGGCACCGCGTTTAATGTCCGCCTCGCCCCCACCGCCGTAGAAGTGCTGGTCACCGAGGGCAAAGTCTCGGTCGCCGAGGTGGAGCGCGTTGTCCCCAACGCACTTTCAGCGCCCGTCTCGACCACCTACGTCGCCGCCAACGAACGCACACTCGTCAACTTACCTTCACTCACTAACACCGCCCAGTCCGCTCCCGCCGTGGAGAGGATCACGCCCGCGACGGTGCGTGACGCTCTCTCCTGGCAGGAACGCAAACTGGCGTTTTCCGAGACACCACTGTCCGAAGTCATCGCCCAGTTTAACCGCCGCAACCGCCTCCAGCTTATCCTCGGCGACGCTGCGCTTGCCGAGCGCCCCGTCGGCGGCACCTTTGCCGCCGACAACGTCGAGGGCTTTGTTCGCCTGCTCGAGAGCGGCACAACGATCACGGTTGAGCGGCAAGGCGAAACCCACGTGATCCTGCGCACCAAGCGCTAGGCGGTGGCCGCGTCTAGCGGAAAAAAATCATGCGCGCCCGAATAACCCGTTTCGTCCGCTGCTGCGTCTCAGGAGCGCTCCCCCTGCTCCTGTTGATGAAACCCCTTATCCCCACTGGTTCGGCTGCCGTCGTGACCGTCGTTTGTTTAGCCTGCGCCTGCGCGCCCGCTCAAGCCGAGGAAACGGCGCGTAAAAGCTTCAACCTCGCGCGCGGAGATGCCGCCAGCACGTTGAAGCGTTTTGCCGACGAGTCGGGGCGCCAGGTGGTATTTCTAGTCGATGCCGTACGCGGCATCACGACCAATACCGTACGAGGCGCGTACACCGTGCAGGAAGCGCTCAAACTGCTCATCGCAGACACCGGTCTGGTCCTAGCGGAAGACGCCAAGTCAGGCGCTTTGATGGTGAACCGGATGGGGAACGAAGGCTCACCCGCCGTAAAATCTAATCCAGCACCGAGCGCTAAGAACAATCCTCAAGAATCCCCCATGAAAAAACCTAACGTCTTCCGTATCCTCGGAGTATGGTTCGCCATCACCGCATCCTCCGTCCAGGCTCAGGGACCAGCCCTCCCAGAAAATACCGGCACGCTCCAAGGGCGAGTACTCAACGAGCGTAGCGCCCAGTATGTCGAAGGAGCCCGCATTTCAATCGAGGGCACCGCACTGGTGACGCTCACCAACGCCGAGGGCAACTTTCGCCTGACGCAGGTGCCGACGGGCACGGTCAAAGTGCAGACGTTCTACACGGGGCTGCCACGCGACCTGCGCTCCGTTGAGATTTCGGCGGGCAAGGCCACCGAGCTCAGTATAGCGCTGGGCGCGCCACCTAAAAGTGGCGGCGACGTCGTGCAGTTGGCAGAATTTCAGGTCACCACCTCGCGCGAAATGGACGCCTCGGCGCTAGCCATTAACGAGCAGCGGTTCGCCCCCAATATCAAGCAGGTCGTCTCGACCGAGCAGTTTGGCAATGTCGCTGAGGGTAACACCGCTGAGTTTTTGAAATTTTTGCCCGGGATCACGATCAGTTACACCGGCGGAAATGCCCGTGGCATCTCGATCGACGGCGTTCCCTCCGACTACGTGCCCGTCACAATCGACAATTTCAATCTCGCCTCAGCCGACGGCGGTAAAACCAACCGCACGGTCATGGCTGACATGGTTTCGATCAACAACCTCTCGCGTATCGAGGTGCTTAACACGCCCACCCCCGAGTCTCCAGCCTCTGCGCTCGCAGGTACGGTGAACATGGTGACACGCAGTTCCTTCGAGCGCGCCAGACCCCTGCTACAGTCCAACCTGTATTTCAGCATGCGCGACAACGCGAAGAGCTTCAGTAAGGCTCCGGGAGCCAAGCCGAGCCCAACGCGCAACGTTTATCCGGGGTTCGATTTTTCCTACTCGGCGCCCGTGAATAAGAAATTTGGATTCTCCCTATCGGCCGGCGACTCCACGAGCTATTCAGCTCAGGATCGCGTGCAGGCAACCTGGCGCGGCACGGGCGTTGCCACCGCTGGCACCGCCTTCCCCGTCACGGCGTATTCGCAGCCCTATTTGTCGGCCTACCGCGTAGAGGATCAGCCCAAGATCACGGCGCGTAAATCCTTTGCCGGATCCATGGACTTCAAGTTGTCCGATAACGACCGCGTTTCCTTAGGTTTCCTGTATTCCTCCTTCGATGTGCAGTTCGCGCTACATTCGCTGACGTTCAACCCGGGTGGAGTTCAGGCGGGCGGCTTTTCTTCGACCTTCGTGCGCGGGGCCGCCGGTGCGGGCAACGTTTCGATGATCCACAACGAACGAAATCGTTTTAATCGCACCTATATGCCAAGCTTGGTGTGGAAACACCAGGGCCCCGTGTGGAAGGCCGACCTCGGCGCAGGGTACTCCTCAGCGACCGACGATAACCATGACACCGACCAAGGGTATTTCCGCGCCGTGAATGCCATTCGCAGCGGCCTAACCGTGTCCTTCGACGATGTCACCTACCAGCGTCCTAGCACGATCACGGTGAAAAATTCGGCCGGGGCCGACGTGAATCCCTATCTCATCTCGAACTATGCTCTCACTTCAGCAACGAGTCAGCAGAACGCGACCCACGACACCCAGAAGACCGCCTACGGCAGTGTGAGCCGAAAGTTGGATACGAGAATTCCCATCACGCTGAAAGCCGGATTCAATCTCCAGGAAGGAGTGCGTGATATCACGGACGACTCCGCGACCTACAACTATGTAGGCGCGGACCGAGTCGCCAGCACCACCCCCGTCACGGGCGATGATTCGCTGGCGCCGTTTCTTGATCCGGTTTTTTCGCAGCGCGTGATGCCGTATGGGTTTTCTGCCTCGGAGGCGCCCAGCGATCGCAAGGTGTGGGAACACTACAAGGCGCAGCCGACGTATTTCACCACCAATGCCAACACGATCGCGCGCAACCGGGTCGCGACCTCCAAACTTGCCCGCGAGCGAGTCGTGGCTCCTTACCTGCGCACCGATTTCGATTTCCTCGACCAACGCCTAAAGATTGTCGCCGGCGTGCGCGGAGAAAAAACTACCGTTAACGCCGAAGGACCGCTGACCGATCCCAAGAAAAGCGCCAACGGGATCGAACGCGGATCCACGATCGAAAAGACCTACGATAAGCTTTTCCCGAGCCTCAACGCGAGTTACTCCATCCGGGAAAACTTGATCGGGCGTATTGCCGCCTACGAGTCCATTGGTCGGCCGGACTACAATCAATATGCCGGCGGCCTGACTTTGCCGGACACGAGCGCCGGTGACAGCGCGACGAATCGAATCGTCGTCAATAACGTCGATATCAATCCATGGTCTGCCAAGTCGCTGGTCTTGCGTCTCGAGCATTACTTTCAAGGCGTCGGTGTCGTGTCGGTGGCCGCATTTCGCCGCGACGTGCGCAATTTCTTTGGCAGCACCGTGCAAGCCGCCACCCCTGAATTTCTGGCCTCTTACGGGCTCGATCCCAACGCCTACGGCCGCTACGGCGTTTCGACTCAATTCAATATTCCGGGCACGGTGCGCTTCGAAGGCGTAAGCTTCAACTACCGCCAAAGCCTCACCTTTCTGCCTCATTGGGCCCGAGGCTTCGAGGTCTTCGCCAACGGCACCTCCCAGCGCGCGGTGGGCGATACGGGCGGAAATTTCGCCGGCTACATTCCGCGCAGTGGCAGTGCCGGTCTCAGCTTTACCCGCGAAAAATATAACCTGCGCGTGAATGCCAATCATCGCGGCCGCACGCGACTAAACGCAGTGACGGCGGGGGCCAGCATCGAGCCCGGCACGTTTAATTGGCAGCCACCCTCCACGTTCGTGGACGTGATCGGCGAATACAACCTGCGTAAAAACCTCTCGATTTATGCCAATTTGCGCAACGTCACCGACCAGGGAGCGACGACGGAAATCTACGGCCCCAGCACACCGCGTAACGCCCGGTTTTTCCAAACCACCAAGTACGGCTCACTCTGGACGTTTGGCGTCAACTGGTCACATTAAAGCCCCTGCCCCATGAACAATTCCAAGCGTCTGTTTAATTTACTCGTAGCACTGACGCTTGGACTGGTCTGTCCTGCCGCGGCCGCAGGGGTACACCAAGCCACCGGTTTCAAGGTTGTTAATGTGACCTCGACCGCCGCCGATATTTGGACCCGGGTCACGCTGCGCGCGGCGGCGAATCCGGCCGATGCGCCCTTGCCGCGGGTCGAAGCTTTCGAGGTAAAAACCGGCAAGCCCGTGGCGCTGCGAGAGAACCGGGCGTTTCCCGATACCCGCGTCGTCGTGCAGATGCCGGATGGGCTGGATCTTGGCGGCGCGGCGGGCGGCGCGCCGGCCGCTACGGGCCAGACCCGGGTGCGCTTTCGCCCGAAAGGCACGGCGGCCTGGTCGGAGACCCCCTGGCAGCATGCTAGACTGGAGCAAGATGGTATTGCGGTGCATTCCCTATCGGGGATCGCGCCGGGCACCCACTACGAACTCGTAGCTCAGGCACGACGGGATGCGGATGATCGAGAAACGGATGATCAACCGGGTGAATTCAAAACCGCCCCGCTACCCGAACACCGCGGGCCCGTCACCTTTTGCGTGATGACCTGCCAACAATACGAACACTTGGACCGTCCGGACGGCTTGGCGATTTACCCCGCGATGGGGGCATTGAAACCGGACTTTTTTGTGAACACGGGCGATGCCGTCTACTACGACCATGGGCCGGTAATCGCGCTCACCTCGGCGTTGGCCCGCTACCATTGGGCGCGGATGTTTGCCCTCCCGACGCTACGGGATTTTCACCGCAACTACACCAGCTTCTTCATGAAGGATGATCACGATATCCTATCGAACGACTGCGGGCCCGCGACGCGGAGCGGAGAATTGAGCTACGCAGAGGGCGTACGGTTATTCCGCGAACAAACGGCGTTGCCCCAGAAGGCCAGTCGGACGTTTCGCTGGGGTCGCGATTTGCAGGTGTGGCTGATGGAGGGTCGCGATGACCGCACGCCGGACTGGGCGGAGAATCCAGGGCCCGCGCCGGCCCTCTGGGGCCGCGATCAAATCAAATGGCTTGGCGAAACGCTGGCTGCTTCCACCGCCACCTTCCGCGTGATCCTCACCACCGTACCCGTGGTGGGCCCGGACCGCAGCAACAAAGACGACAACTACGCCAATGTCGGCTTCGCCGTAGAAGGCAAAGAGGTTCGCGAGTTGCTCGGACGCTACCCCAATCTCACCGTAATCACCGGCGATCGGCACTGGCAGTATGTTTCGGTGGACCCTGCGACTTCACTCAATGAGTGGAGCGTCGGTCCATCGAGCGCCTCCCATGCCGGCGGTTGGGAAGAAAAAACGCCGCGGCCCGAGCATCGCTTTCTGCGCACCGGCGAGGGTGGATTCTTCTCAGGTGTGATCACCCCTACCGCCACCGGCGCGAGTTTGGAACTTCGCCTGCATGATGTGCAGGGGCGAGTGGTTTATCGGGAAAAGAAGTGAGCTGAAACTGATTTGGCCGGCCGTCAGGGACGGCGGCGGGTGGGTCGCGTTGTCGGAGGTTAATCGATCCTGCGCAGCCGACCCATTACATCGTGCGAACCGGTGTGCTTTCGCACGGTGCGATCACCTCTCGGGGAGAAGACAGCCGCGGGCCTGCTTTCATTACTTGGCCGGGCGTCGTGTGGCCGAGGAATTTCTCTAATTCTCTGGCTGTCTCGATTAACGCATCCAAATTAACCCCGCACCGATAGCCGGAAAGCTCCAGAGCGTGGATCAGATCCTCGGTGCAGATGTTGCCGGTGGCTCCCGGCGCATACGGGCAGCCGCCAATCCCGGCCAAAGCGGCGTCAAAGTGAATCACCCCCGCATCGAGCCCCGCGAAGACGTTGGCTAGGCCGAGTCCGCGCGTGTTGTGAAAATGGAGCGTGAGATTTGCCTCCGGCGATGATGAGCGAACGAGTCCGACCAGATCATGAACAAGCGCCGGATAGGCCATACCCGTCGTGTCGCACAGACTAATCGAACGGATACCCGCCTCCTCCTGCAACCGTCGGCACCACATCAGAATCGTGGCGGTCGGCATCTCGCCCTCAAACGGGCAGCCGAAGCTGCACGAGAGGGACGCGGCGACCCTCAGTCCAGCGTTGGCGGCGAGTAAGGCCGCCTCCTTGATGGCTTGGAACGAGGCGTCACAGGACATGCGCAAGTTCGCGCGATTGTGGCTCTCACTGGCCGACATCACGAGGTTCACCTCATCGGCTCGGGCGGCGATGGCGCGCTCCAAGCCGCGGAGGTTGGGCACCAAAGCCGCATAGATCACTCCGGGCAGCCGGGTGATCCCTTGAAAGACCGCCTCGGCGTCGGCTAGTTGCGGGACCGCGCGGGGCGAAACAAATGAACTGACTTCAATCTTGCTAAGCCCGCTCGCCGCGAGCCGGTCGACGAATTTTATTTTTTCATCGGTGGGCATGAAGCCGGCCTCGCTTTGCAAGCCGTCGCGTAGCGCGACTTCCTGTACGTGAATCATCCTTCTCTGGCCACACCACGGGCTCATGCAATGACTCCCTCGGCCTTGAGTTGCGCTTGTTGTTCATCCGTGAAGCCAAGGCCTTGAAGAATGTCACGAGTATGCTCGCCGAGCACAGGTGCCGGTGAGCGAATTGCGCCCGGGGTCGACAGCAGCTTCGGCACAATACCCGGCACCTCGACCTCGAATCCCTGACGGGTATGTTGTTTGAGAATCATGTCGCGCGCCCGATAGTGCGGGTCCTGCGCGATGTCTGCGATGTCGTAGATTCTTCCCGCTGGCACACTGGCCGTACCCATCTGCGCGAGGACTTCGGCGACCGTGTGGCGCTGCGTCCACTCGCCGATCGCCTGATCGAGTTCAGTGGCCACTTTTACGCGGCCTTGATTGCAGGCGAGGTCGGGACGACGGCCGAGATCATCGCGGCCAATCACGCTCATCAAGCGGGTGAAAATCGCATCCCCGTTGCCGGCGATAAGCACCACGCCATCCGTGCAGCGATAGGCGTTCGAGGGAGCAATTCCGGGCAAGGCGCTTCCGGCGGCCGCACGCACCACCCCACGCACACTGTATTCGGGCAGCATGCTTTCCATCGTATTGAAAACCGACTCATGCAAGGCCACATCGATGACTTGGCCAGCACCACCGTTAACCTTGCGGTGGTGCAACGCCATCAAGACGCCAATGGTACCGTGCAATGCGGCCAACGTGTCCCCGATGGATATGCCGCAGCGCACCGGAATATTGCCCGGTTGGCCCGTGAGGTGGCGCAGGCCGCCCATCGCTTCCCCGATAGCACCGAAACTTGGGAAATCGCGATAGGGCCCCGTTTGGCCATAACCGGAAATGCGTAGCATGATCAGGCCGGGGTTGATGGCTTGGAGCACATCCCAACCCAGCCCCCATTTCTCCAGGGTGCCGGGTCGAAAGTTTTCGATCAACACATCGCACTCTGCGATGAGTCGCCGGGCGATTTCCTGGCCTTGGGCCGTCCGCACATCCAGAGCGAGTGATTGCTTGTTGCGCGACTGCACCTGCCACCAAAGCGAGGTGCCGCCTTCAATGATACGCCATTGCCTCAGTGGGTCGCCGTTGATGGGAGGCTCTATTTTAATAACCTCGGCCCCGAATTCGCCTAAAGTTTTGCCGACGAAAGGACCCGCAATCAATTGCCCCATTTCCACCACTCGAACACCAGCGAGAGCCTGAGTTTGCGGGAGCGAGGCGCCCGGGCTCATTCGGACCCCTCTTTAGATCGGAGCCCCGGCGGGAGTAGAAATAACACCACGAAAGCACCCAAGAGTAGCGCGCCAGAGATACCATAAAGCGCAGGGGTTGTGCTGCCTGTAAGGTCACGAATCCTGCCGACCATGTAAGGGCTCACAATGCCGCCCATTTGCCCCAACGTGTTGATCAGCGCGATGCCTCCAGCAGCCCCGACTCCCGTCGCCAATTTCGGCGGCAGAGACCAAAATGCCGGGATCGCCGCGACCATCCCGAGTCCAGTGAAAGCTAAGGCCACGACGAGAATCACGAGGCTATGATCAAAAATTCCGCACGCCGTGAAACCGATCGCGGCAATCACGAGTAAACCCGCCAGCACATGGTGACGCTGACCCGCAGAATCGGCCCAGCGTCCGGTCACAATCATGGCGATGGCACCGCAAATGTAGGGTCCTGCGACCAATAAACCCATCGTCGAAGCATCGGTGACACCGGCGGTGCGAATCAAGTGGGGCGCCCAGAAATTAAGCCCGTAAGAACCAATCTGCACCAGAAAGTAGACCACGGCTAGAGCGATGAATCCCGGCGTCTTGATCGCCTCAAGCAAGGATTTTTCCCGGGAACCGGAGTGTTGTGGGCGTATATGCTCGGTCAGCCAGCGCTTCTCTTCGCTGTCGAGCCAAGGCGCGTCCTCCACTTTATCTTTCAGCACACGCAGCACTAACAAGCCGAGCGGCACACAGGGCAGGCCGCCGCTTAAGAAAAGCCAATGCCAACCCGAAAAACCCATGAGCCCCTCCGTTTTTTGAAGAATCAAGCCCGCGAGCGGACTGCCCACTAATCCGGAGAACGCCGGAGCCAGAAAAAGTAACGCGGTGATACGTCCACGATGGCTGGCGGGAAACCATGTAGTGAGGTAATATAGAACGCCGGGTGCAAATCCCGCTTCCATCGCTCCGATCAGGAAGCGCAGGGTGTAGAATTGCCACGTAGTTTGGACAAACACCATCGCCGCTGTGGCCAATCCCCAAGAAATAATAATCCGCGCCAACCATTTTCGCGCACCGAACCGGTACAAAAGCATGTTGCTCGGCACTTCAAAAATCACATAGCCGATAACGAAGAGACTCGCCCCTAGCCCGTAGGCTGTGTCGCTCAAAGTAAGGGCGTCCTGCAACTGAAACTTGGCAAAGCTGATATTGATGCGGTCGAAGTATGCGAAAAAATAGCAGATGATGATCGTGGGCATCAGCCGCCAGGCAACTTTAGTGATGATGGGGTGGTTCAAAGCAGGGAAAATGTGAAAATATCGCGGGAGGGCGACGGAGTTTTGCCGGCGCGGTTCGGTTGCGACGTACTGAGACGCAGACAACGTGTTTCTGGGTTATCGTATCCAAGAAAATAGTGGCGCAAGAGGGGCAGAATACCCTTCGGTTAATTGGCGACAGGCAAGCAAGCCACCCATCGTTACCTCATTAGCCTTACAGGGCTCACTGATCCGACTGCTAAACGTTGCATGCAGCCGAGGCGACCAGTGACCTCGACGAGCCTAGGCTTCTGGCGTCCTTGCGCTCTAGCCAATGATTATTTACTGTGAGGTGTGTTGGCGCAAACAAGGCCTTGCTCGTTAACGTCCACGCGGAAAACCTCATTTTCAGTTTTTCTAGCCACCCCTTCCCCGATGCGCTCACTTCTCCGCTCCGCCCTGCTCATCCTGCTCGCTCTCACCGCCGCCCGCGCCGCCGACTCCACGGCGCCGCACCTCGAACTCCACGACGGTGACCGCGTTGTCTTGCTCGGCGACACCCTCATCGAGCGTGAACAATACCACGGCTGGATCGAGCTCATGCTCACCGCCCGCGCCGCCGATCGCAACGTCACCTTCCGCAACCTCGGCTGGAGCGCCGACACCCCCACCGGCACCTCCCGCACCGGCCTCAGCCTCATGCAAGCCGGCCGCGAGCCCGCCGAGGAGGGTTGGACCCAGCTCCAACAACAAATCACCGAGGCCCGCCCCACCATCATCTTTGTCGGCTACGGCATGGCCAACTCCTTTGACGGCTCCACGGGCAGCGAGAAATTCCGCGCCGATTACAACCGCCTCCTCGACACCCTCGCTCAACTCGCACCCACCGCGCGGCTCGTCCTGCTCAGCCCAGCCCCCCACGAAACCCTCAGCGACACCCACCCCAGCGCCGCCGCGCGCCACCTCCCGTTCTTCTCGCTCTTCGACGCGCTGACTTCACCGGCCACGCGCGCCACTGCTCTT
>RGAX01000370.1 GCA_009919985.1 Opitutaceae bacterium | reverse complement strand
TAGGAGTCCGCGGCGCTTCCACCCACAAAAACTTTGATTTGACGAGGCAGCGCCTTGCCCAACTCCATGAGTTCGGGAATCAGCGTCGGGTCGTTTTCTGGATAGACGATGCTGAGTGCGAGGGCGCACGCACCGCTTGTGGCAACAGCAGCCACCAATTCCGATGCTGGTTGGTTGGCGCCGAGAAGGCAGGCCTTCCATCCGCGCATGGCGGCCGCCGTTGCGACAATACACGCGTCAGTGTCATTCATCTGTCCGAGTGGCGTCGCCACCACTATTCTTGGTGCGAACGTCCCAAGTTTGAGACCGCGGGAGATGCTATAGAGAAAAGATTTTGAAATGGTGGCGAAGAAGCGCTCCTCGGCCAGAGTGATCTCGCTCTTCCTGAGGCGTTGCTCGATGACGCTCGTCAAAGGAGCGATCACTTTTTCGAGGAGTCGTTGCAGCTGAGTGGGGGTCAACGGCGTGACGGCGCGGCCGGTTTCCGGATGATGCTGCACGCCGAGGCGGGCGTAGAGGAGGCGAAGATATTGAGCGACCTCGGTAATCGTCGCGACCGTCGATTTACGCGAGCCGCGGGTGCTGCGCTGTTCGATGGCGACGGTGGGAGGAATGCCCGTGAGTCGATCGATATCAGGCCGCGGCAGTTGCTCCACAAATTGGCGAGCATAGGGCGACATTGACTCCATGAAGCGCCGTTGGCCCTCGGCAAAAATAATATCGAACGCTAAAGTGGATTTGCCGGAGCCCGACACGCCGGTGACGACGGTGAGTTGGCGGTGGGGAATGGTGAGCGAAATATTTTTTAGATTATTTTCCCGCGCCCCTATTACGGTCAACTCAGGCGCTGCGCGTCGCGGGGTGGTTTCATAATGCGCGGCCGGCTCAGCGCCGCGCCGCGCCGCATCCGCTTGGTTGAATTCGCGATTGCTGAGCGCCGCGCGGAGGAAAGGCGAAGTGGCGGTGATGGCATGGGCGAGATCCTCCGGGGTGCCGGCGAGCACAATCTGGCCGCCCTGGGCCCCGGCTTCCGGTCCGATTTCGAGAATCCAGTCGGCGGATTTAAGCACGTCGAGATTATGCTCAATTACGATAATGCTGTGGCCGCGGTCGACGATGCGCTGCAGCACCGCCAGCAGGCGTTTTACATCATGTCGGTGCAGGCCCGTGGTCGGCTCATCGAGGAGAAGCAGCGCGCCAGCCGAGGGTGACGCCGGCTGGTTTTCGATTTTTGCTGGGCCGGCTGGCCCAGCGGGATTTTTTTTAGGGCGGGATTTTTCCTTTACGAGGTGGGCGGCGGATTCATCGGTGAAGCCAGCGAGGTAGCGGATAAGTTTCAGGCGCTGGGCCTCGCCGCCCGAGAGAGTATTCAGCGGTTGGCCGAGCGGTAAGTAGCCGAGGCCCACTTCCGCCAAAGCGGCGAGGCGTTGGTGAATTTTAGGATGCTCAGCGAAGAGCGGCAAGGCGTCGGCAATCGTCGTGGCCAGCAGCGCGGCCAC
>RGAX01000369.1 GCA_009919985.1 Opitutaceae bacterium | reverse complement strand
TCCAAGGCAATGCCGGGAGGCCCGTGTTGTCGCGTGCAGTTAGCCCTGCCACCCCCGCACCCACCGCTGAAATTCCGTCCGCTGTCGTCAATCCACAGGTCGCTCTGGCAGCCAAGGTGTCTGAACAGCCTGCGGTGCGCACCGATCAAGTCGAACGCGCCAAGCAACTCCTCTCCTCGCCGAATTACCCTCCGCGTGCGATTGTGGAAGCTGTCGCCAAGCTCATCGCGGACAGCCAGCCCGAGTAAGCTAATTTTCGTTGGAAAATTCACATATGGTCGCTTTCAGAAACGGCAGGAACCCTTACCAAGCTACGGCCGTGCAAACGGCTAGTCCGGGCCAACTCGTTGTCATGCTTTATGACGGCGTGTTGAAATTTGTCTCCGTCGCTCGCGCCGGCTGTGCGCTGCCGGAGGCTGATCCCCAACGCTTACCGATGGTGCAGGAAGGCGTGAAACGCTCGCTTGCGATCATTGACGAGCTACGCGTGACCCTCGATAAAGACAAAGGCGGCGAATACGCCGAAAATCTAGAGCGTCTTTACGATTATTACTCCCGTCGCCTGCTTAAGGCGCAGATTACTTTGGATGATGCGCCGCTAGCCGAGGTGGAAAAACTTGTCGGCACGCTTCGTGAAGGTTGGGCGCAGATGCTCGTCGCCCAAGCGCAGGATCAGAGCCCTACCTGAGGTATTCCCTGTGAGCGCGGCCGTGATCAACGAGGCTTTGTCGGAGCTTGAGGCGTTGTCCCGCACCCAAGCTGAGACTGAGTCGCGCGCGGAGTGGACGGAATCAATTGACCGCCTCGAAGCGGAAGCGGCGGCCATCTCGCGCTTGCTTGGCGTGGCCGCGACGGTGCGGGCGGTCGGTTCAGAAATCGCGGCGCGGATTGATGCCGTGGTGGCGGCTTATGGTGCGCGCATCGCGCACATCGAGCGCCAGAAAAAGGAAAACCGCGATGAATTGCGTTCGCTGAACACCGCGCGGCAGTTGGCCCGCTCGACCTTGCTGTCCTACTCGCGGGTTTGAGTGAGCTGTTTTGCGGGGGCGAGCTAGCTTGATTGCTCCTGGCCGACCGGAATCTGGGTGGGTTTGAGGAAGGTTTTGATTAGTTTGCCCTCACCACAGACTATTATCCCGGTAAATCGTTTGTACTAGCGATCGGCGGGGACGATCGGATTTGAGTCTAACCAAGCGGCCAACTCGGTCAGATCGGTTACGCTGATTTCTCTTTCGCGGATGCGAGTGAGTAGGTGGCGCAGGAGGCGTTCCGGTAAATCAACGCGTTGCAGGGGTGGTAGGCTGGGGGCTGCCGTAAAAACCGGCGACGAAGGCTTCGGTGACGATTTTGGCGGTGGCTGCGTCGGGCGCCTGAACGAGTTTTCCACCCAATTGACCTAATGAGGCGGGCGACAAAGGCTTGGTGCTGAGATCGAGTTGGAGGCCGAGTGCTCGCGTGGTTTTAAACATGGTGAGCAGAGTGATCGAGGTGTTGTTCTCG
>RGAX01000368.1 GCA_009919985.1 Opitutaceae bacterium | reverse complement strand
CCGCATCACGAATCAAAATCTCCACCTACCCACCGGACGCACCACGGTGAGTTTCGGCAGTGATTACCGGATGAACCATATCGCTAGCTACGCCGGCCGGCGCACCTTCGGTGACGGTTCACTCGCCGATACGCCTACACCCACCTCCGCCCGCTCGGTCGAGCGCGTTAGTCTATTTGGCGAGGTGCAGGCACCGCTCGTACCTGCCCGGTGGCTGCCAAGCTGGGTTCACGAAATTAAAACCGAGCTCGCGGCCCGCTACGTTGCCGCCGCCACTGCCCAAGAAAGTAACCTTGCCCCCACCGGAGGACTCAAAATCGACTTAGTGGGAGGCTTTAGCCTTCGCGCCACGGTGGCCACGTCCAACCGCTTGCCCGCGCCGGTTCTTTCTCGCGTGGCCGCTACAGCGGTTGCGCCGGGCAGTGGCAGCGGGGAAGTCACGTATGTACGCGTCACCGATCCCCTCCGCGGCAACGAGCTCAACGAAACCGTCACGGCCAGTGAGCTTGTAAATAATGCTCTACGGCCTGAGTCGGCTGTCACTCGTACGGTCGGTCTCGTTTATCAACGCGGTCAGATTCATCGTTTCCGCGCCTCACTCGATCTCGCCGACACGCGCAAATCCGGTGAACTCCAATTCCTAAACGAGCAAGGGATCGTCAACTTGGAGTCGCTCTTCCCGGGTCGGGTATCGCGCGCTGCGCCGGCACCGGGCGAAAGTATTGGAAAGATCCGCTCGGTTTTAACGGGGACCTTTAACCTCGCCTACCGCCAATCTCAGAATTGGACGACGGCGCTCGATTACGCTTGGACGGAATGCCTCGGCGGCCGCCTCGATGTCTATGGACGCTGGCTGATGTTTCGCCGCTACGACCTGCAAATCCTCCCAGGTGGGCCGACCGTGGATGAATTGGGTGCCCCCGATGGGGTGACCGCAGGTCTGCTGCGCCACCGGATTAATTTTGGGGCGGGTTGGTCGACGCGGTACTACGGCTTTGGCTGGGACGGACATTATTTTCATTCGCGCGTGTTGCCCACCTACGAATGGGCGGCCCAAGGCGCCCGAACCTTGCCCGCCCAGTGGCAATACGATACTTACGTGCAAAGCGACCTCACCCGCTGGCTCCCGCGTCGCAGCGCCCGGTATGGGCTACGCGCCCAGTTGCGCGTTAACAACCTCTTCGGAGCCGAGCCCGCTCGCTACGCCGCCGATACGACCGGGGTTGGCGTCCAACCCTACGGGGACTGGCGCGGTCGGGTTTATTCCCTGTCTTTAACTGCTACATTCTGAGCGAAGCTATGAACCGCTAGCCAGATTCTGGCTGCCGGAAAATAGACCAATCGGTTAAGGAAATCTGGGACGGCGCGACGATAAAAATAACGGGACGATATAAAGGCCGGAAAAAACCTGAAGCATATGAAATAACGGTCTGTTCGTATGTGCAGGAAGATTAGTAAAAGCCTGAATCTCCGTCTGAATCCAAAAATAAAACCCGAATC
>RGAX01000367.1 GCA_009919985.1 Opitutaceae bacterium | reverse complement strand
GCCAGCAAGGCCTCGTCCTGAAACACCACTCGGGCCTCGCCTCGCCGCCACCCCGAGAAGGTCTCGCCATTCGGCCGGCGCCAGCGCAGCGGGACCGCCGTGGCAGAGAAATCAATTTCCCAGCCCCCCGTCACACCCGCCGCTGCTTTTTCCTGCAGCGAGGGATAACGGCGGAGGAAATCCGGCACCTCAGGAGAAGCCACCCGCACCCGCACCGCCGCCGGCAAGGCCTTAAAGACGAGATCGAGCGAAGCCAGTCCGCCAGTGCGTGAGCGCGCAAAGAACTCCAGCGGATCCAGCCCGAGCAGGTTCATGCCGTTAAAAAGCCCCTGCTCGTTCGGACTGCCAAAGCCGCGTCCGCGATACCAGCCATCAAACTCGTCGCTAACCCGCACCCCGATTTCAAAGTGCAGATGCGCTCGGTCCTTGGGTATGCCCTCGCCAGACGAGCTGTGGCCCATACGGGCAATGGTTTGACCGGCCGTCACCACCGTGCCCGGCGTAAGGCCCGGTGCTAACTCGGCGAGGTGGGCATAAAGGGTATAAACCGCCGGCGTTACTCCCGGATGCTCGATGACAATATAGCGACCGTAATTACTTTCCCCAGGCTTGGTGCTGATATAGCGCACCACTCCGGGTAGCGCGGCAAAAATCTTATCGGTGGGCTCACCGCGCGCGTCGCGACCCACGGGTTTAATATCGAGTCCTTCGTGAAATTGCCCACCAGCGCTCCGCACACAGCCAAAAAGACCGGACTCCGGATCGCCCGACACCGTGGGCTGGACCCAAGCCGCGCTACCGCGACCTTGCTCCCAAGCTCGATTGGGCGTCGGCCAAGTTAGCTCCAAGCGTTGCGCAAAACTAAATGGTGCCACTAAAAAACTGAGTCCGAGTAAACAGCGACGGCTAGCCGCGGCCCGCCGAAACCACCCGACCGAAGCCGCGCTGAATTTAGCCCTAAACCATAGCTCGATCATGACTCAAGGGGTTGATCGCGGCGCCGCCGCGATCGCCTTTGATGTACGCTTGAGCCGAGCCACTTGCTCGGCCAAATCAGTCACCGGCGTCTCAATAAAAATCAATATTCCATCTGCCGCCATCGCCGGCTCAAGCCGCCGCGCCCCTACCGGCACATTATTTAAGACCAACACCAGACGCTGCCCGTGCTGGGCGACCGACAATCGATAGAGATCGCGGCTCGCAGCCGGGGTAAGCTGGAGCAGCAAACAGGGCCCTAGATCCACACGCGCGATCTCCGCGTTGACGATGTCGTTTTCGACGATCACGGGTTTCGCATTAACCGCGATCAGCACGCCGCTCACCGGCAGCGTCAGCGGCACGCCGCCTTCACCCGACCGGACTTCGAGAAAAAATCGCGCCACCAGTGGTGGGGTCACTGGCCCGGGGGACTGGCAACCAACCACGCCAACCAACAGCAGCAAAACGAGCGCGAGCAATCGTGGATAGCGGGAGATCATGGCGATGATGTTTTTACGGAAG
>RGAX01000366.1 GCA_009919985.1 Opitutaceae bacterium | reverse complement strand
GGTTGACTCCTACATCGGGGTACTCTACTGCTACTGCTACTGACATTCTTCTTGCGTGCTGTGCGTGCTACAACTATGGGGGTAGTTGTATCTTTGTGGTGGGGGCGATTGGTGTTTATGTGGTCTCACCGATCCGTTTTGCGATCGAAACGGATCGGATGAAATCGGATCACGGTCATGTCGGCGACAACTACGAGGAAGAAACTACGCGAAGAAGAAAAGAAGAGACGAGAATGCCCACATGCATCGCCACGACTAAGACAGGAAACGCATGCAGATTCGAAGCAGAAGAAGGTCGCGACAAGTGCAGGACGCACCGCAACTGGGTCCCGCCGCCGCCGCGGTGCGTCTGCGTGACTGCGAAGGGAACGCAGTGTACGCGCGACGGATTGACTGGCGGAACCAAGTGCCACCAGCACCGCAATACGGAGCGCACGATAGACACGGAGATTGTGCTAGCTGTAGAGCAGTGCTCGCACGTGAGTCGCGGAAAGCGCTGCCGCCGGGGCGAGGTGGCGGGAAATGCCCAGCACGAGTGCACGGTGCACGCACGTATCCGGTTTCGGCGGGACGATATGGAGCGCCGGGTCGGAATATACCAGCAGATTCAGGACATGTACTGGGACGAGCGCCGGGCGGCGGGGATCCAGATGCCTCCCGCGAATGACGGACACTCTGTGATCGATGAGGTGCAGGCGTGCTCGTTGCAGGTCTTCCTGTCGTTCGATTTAACGACCACTCCCACCGACGAGCAGATCGCTGCGGCTGTCGCAGTGTTCCGACCCCGCCCGGACGATGTAGTGATAGCCGAATGGTGGGCGGCACGGGGTGAAGCGCGTCCGGAAGCGCACCCGCCCGACTCTCTGGGGGCGATCGCGGCGTCCTCGCAGAACGTTCACACGCGCGCCGTGATCGATCAGTCCAAGCGCGGCATGGACTTTATTCTGGCGGTTCCGGTGCCCAAGGGGCAGAACACGCTGGCAGAGTTGAAGGCGCGGTGGTCCGAGGCGTCGCACGCGCTTATCCATGCCGACATTCGCATGTGGTGGAACCAGAAGTCCTGCTTCACGACGGACGACTACATGTACCGCCGCTTGCTCACCGGCGTGTGGGCGTACATAAAGGCGCAGGATGACCCGGAGCGGCGGAAGGAACTCGAGGCGCGCCTGATGGAGGAGTGCCGCGAGGCAATGCGCATGTGCTGCCAGGGACACACCAACCGCCTCGTGAACGTTCTGAGCGGTTTCGTGGACGAGATTCAGGTCGAGCAGTCCAAGGGCGAGATCCTGCAGCAGCGGTTCGCGGCCATCGGCGAGATAGAGGACGAGGAGGCGCGCTACACTCGGGCGACGGAGGTGATCGCGGAACTCGGTCTGAACGCAGACGAGGCGGGTCCCTGGTTGGACGCCATCGCGACCCCCTAATGTAGAAACCAAACAAAAAACGTTTTAACGCAAAAAGGCGCCGTCTCATTCGCTCAAGTCGCCCTTCCCAGGGGGCGACGTGGCACTAACCGAATAGACTTA
>RGAX01000365.1 GCA_009919985.1 Opitutaceae bacterium | reverse complement strand
CGCGCTGTGCCGCGCCGCCATGACCTACGCCGACGCCGAGCTGATCGAAATCCAACAGATCGTGAGTGAGGTAACCGAAGGCGAGATTACGAGTGTCCGGTCGCCGGAGATGCGCGCATGGGTGCAGGCCCGTGTCGGCCCCGAGGCCATCAAACTGATGACGCTGCACGTCGATGGCGAGGTCAAGTATTCGATTGACAAGACCGTGCGCGCTAACCTGCTGCTGCTGGCCGAGGAAAACCCCGACGAGGTGCCCGCCGCGGTCGCCGATGTGATCCAGTGCGCGGATGACTTGTGGGCGTCCAGTGTCGCCAAGTTCAAACGGCTGGCCGATCTGGCCGACATTGAGGACAACCGCGTCCGTGGTGCGTTCGTCTTTGCCGGTGGTTCGGCTACCGGTCGGGCGTCGAGCTACGGCGCCCAAGTGCATAACTTCACCCGCAAGTGTGCCAAGGAACCCGACGCCGTGCGGCAGGCAATGGTGCGCGGGCACCAAATTGTGCCAAACTACGGCAAGCGCGTCACCGACGTGCTCAAGGGGATGCTACGCCCCGCGCTGATGCCCGCCGCCGGTAACGTGCTGGTCGTCGCAGACTGGGCGGCGATTGAAGGCCGTGTGAATCCGTGGCTCTCCAACTGCGCCGCCGGTGAGGCCAAGCTCGACGTGTTCCGGTCGGGCCTCGACCCGTATAAGGTCAACGCCACCTCGACGTTCGGCGTGGCCTACAACGACGTCACCGACACGCAGCGGCAGGTCGGCAAGGTGCAGGAGCTGGCGCTAGGCTTTTTGGGTGGGCCTGGCTCATTTGAAACTTTTGGCCGCGTCTACGGTGTCAGGATGTCCGAGGGTGAGATCGCCCGCGCCATATCGACCTGGCGGCGCGCTAACCCGTGGGCCATGAAGCACGGTCAGGACTTGGAAGCGGCTTACACTCGCGCCCTACGCCATAAAGGGCATGAGTGCCGCGCGGGGCGTGTCTGCTATCTGTTCGACGGTCAGCACCTTTGGTATAGCCTGCCGTCCGGTCGGGTGCTATGCTACCCCTTCGCCCGTTTAGAAAATGATGGTGTGTCGTACGCCAAGGCGTCGTGGAAACCGGCGGCTGATGCGACCGAGTGGCCGCGCGCCCGCTTGTGGCGCGGCTTGGCCGTCGAGAACATCACGCAGGCGACCGCGAACGACATACTGCGCTACTCGCTGCGCCAACTGGAGGACACCGTTTTGCATATCCATGATGAGATCGTCGTCGAGTGCCCCGAGCGCATGGGTGAGGCGATGGTGTCGCGCATGCGGGAGGTGATGTGTACGCCGCCCGAATGGGCCGCTGGCCTGCCGTTAGGCGTCGAAATTAAGGTGCAAACGCGTTACGGGAAATAAAAAAGCGACGGCCCACGGGGAGGAGCCGTGAGCCGCCAAACCAACCACCAACTCAAAGGGTACTATAACATGGATTTTATCGAATTTGTGACCAGCCTCGCACCCGAGGGCGAGACTGTGTTGTTTCTACACCAAAAAGGAGGGGGTTTTATA
>RGAX01000364.1 GCA_009919985.1 Opitutaceae bacterium | reverse complement strand
CTCAATCCCTGCTCTACGGTAACGGCGGCGCCGGCGGTGTTATTAACACGATTTCAAAACAGGCCCGTTTCGGCCGCAAGCCCTCTGGTTCGATTTCGGTACGTTCCGACGAATTTGGCAATGCGATGGGCCAGCTCGACTTTGGTGCGGGGAATAAAAATCTCGCTGTCCGTGTCGCGGTTACGCGTGAACGCGTTGGCGGCCGTCGCGACAATGTCTACGGTGACCTCAACGCTGTTTACGCTCAATTCGCCCTGCGAGCCGGCGGTACCGTTTTCCGCCTGAGCGCCGAACATGCCGATTATAACCGTCTTATTTCGGGCGCTGCTACCACTTACACCGCCAAGAGTGCGACCGACGACGTGCGCAACGGCCAATACCTTAGCTACCTTTTGGCTACTAACCAGCTTGAGAAATCAGCCACCGGCGTCAGCGGCGGTGGTTTCATCGGCAACGGCAAACTGAATTGGCAGACGCTCAACTCGTACGAAGGCGACCTCAAAGCCGAGCGCACCATCGGGCATTTCGTCACGCTCATGGCCGAGAGCCGTTGGAACAAATGGCTCTCGAGTGAAGTGGCCGTCGGCTATCGTGACGAGCGCCGCACCCTGCGCGCCAGCGCCGGCAGCACCATGCTCGCCCCCAATAACGCTACCAACACGACGGGCGATTGGGCCATGACCCAGGCCACCTCCCTCAACGACCGCACCACCGACGGCCCTGCGCGCATCAAATCCGTCCGCGCTTCGCTCATTGCCAGCAACCTCCTGTTCAAAGGCGCCGTGAAGAGCGACACCATCGTCGGCGCCGACTTCAATCGTCGCGACGATGCTTCCATTGATTATTATTACTATCAAACCGACGCTTCCGGACGCGTTTGACTTGGGCCGTTGGAGATGGCCCGAAGCGCAACCCATTCTGGCAACCGTTCGCGACGCACGTTTCCTACAACGGCGCCAACTGGGCCAAGGGCCTCGCTAATTTTTCCGACCCTGCGCTCATTACACCCAACAATCCCCTCGGCCTGCGTCTCGGCGGCCGCCAGTACTTAAATCGTCACACGATCAACAAGGGTATCTTTGGCGCCAATACACTCTCGCTCTTCAACAGCCGCCTTGAACTTCTGAGCGGCTTCCGCGTCGCTCCTGTTTACCGCGTCCAATATAATCAAGGTGTCGCCACCCCGATTAACGGCGATAACCAGACGACCGCGCTTATCAAAAAGACCGCGGCCAGCTTCAGTGTTGGAGCTAATTACGCGCTCACGTCCACGCTTCGCCTCTACGCCAACGTTTCGGATTCCTACAACCCGCCGGCCTCGCAAGCCAACGACCCTTATGGCGCTGGCCCTAAGGTTGCCCACGGTTTCGGTAGCGAAACCGGCCTCAAACTGACGAACGCCACGGGCACGCTCTCGGGCACGCTCGCCTATTACCGGACCAGTTCCAAAAACGAACAATACGCAATCACCAGCACGCTCCAACTCGCGATCAACCCCACCGGCCTCAACGGCCAATACAATTACTCGAGCGTCTGGATCAACGTCGACCGCAAGAGCGA
>RGAX01000363.1 GCA_009919985.1 Opitutaceae bacterium | reverse complement strand
CGATCCCGCGCACCACGCCGCGCTGAAGCGCCGGCCCAACCGCCATGTCCGCCGCGTGAAAAAAGTCACCCCGCCCGCGTCCAGCGCAACCTTCGCGCCTACCGCAAAACCCAAGACTAAAACTACTCAGCCCGCCCGCCCGACTTTTCGGCGCTAACGACTTGGCGAAACGCCAACTCGCGCTACGGTTTCCCCTCAAAAACATCCCTACCCCTCTTTAGCCCCTTATTTTATGATGAAACGTCTCCTCGCCTTCGCCCTCGCCGCCCTCGCATTCGGCTCCGCGCTCCGCGCCGCTGAAACTCCCACCCCCGCCAAGATCGACGGCTTCACGTTCGTCCGCACCGTCGGCGGTATTTCCGAATACACGCTCGAGAGCAACGGGCTCACCGTCCTGCTCATGCCCGAGCACTCGAGCCCCACCCTCACGTTCATGGTCACCTACCGCGTGGGTTCGAAAAACGAAGTCACCGGCACCACCGGCGCGACCCACCTGCTCGAACATCTCATGTTTAAGGGTACGGAAAAATTCCTCCGCTCCAAGGGCACCGGCGTCGACCAGCTCCTCGAAAAAACAGGCGCTCTTTACAACGCAACCACCTGGCTCGATCGCACCAACTACTACCAAAATCTCGGCAGCGAACACCTCCCGATGGTCGTCGAAATGGAAGCTGATCGCATGCGCAACTTGCTGCTGCTCGAAACCGACCGCGCCCCCGAGATGACGGTCGTGCGCAACGAATTCGAACGCGGCGAAAACTCCCCGTTCCAATCCCTCATCAAGGAAATCTTTCAAGCTGGCTTCGTCGCCCACCCCTATCACCACTCCACCATCGGCTGGCGCAGTGATATCGAAAAGGTCTCCATCGAGAAACTCCGCGAGTTCTACGACACCTACTACTGGCCCAATAACGCCACGGTCTCCATCATCGGAGATTTCCAGACGCCCGCCGCTCTTGGCCTCGTCAAACAATTCTACGGCGTCTATCCGAAATCCCCCAAGCCGATCCCGCAACTCTACACCGAGGAACCCGAACAGACCGGCGCCCGCCGCGTCACCGTCAAACGCAGCGGCCAACTCGGCGTCGTCGCCGTTGGCCACAAGATGCCCGCCGCCACCCACGCCGATTACCCCGCCATGGCCGTCCTCAGCGCCATCCTCACCGACGGCAAAAACAGCCGGCTCTACAAAGCCCTCACCGATAAAAATCTCACCACAGGCGTCCAGGCCTTCGCCGGTTTCAACCACGACACGACGATGCACATCATCTTTGCCCCCCTCGCGCCCGGCGCCAAACACGAGGAGGTCGAAAAAATTACCGTCGAAGAAATCGAGCGCTTGAAAAAAGACGGGGTCACCGAGACTGAGGTCGCCGCCGCCGTCGCCAAGACCCTCGCCGACGCCGCCTTCCAACGCGACGGCTCTTTCGCCATCGCCGGCAACCTCAACGAATGCATCGCCGCCGGTGATTGGGCGCTGTTCTACTCCCTCGAAGAGACCGCCCAGAAAGTCACCCTCGCCGACGTCCAGCGCGTCGCCAACCGCTACCTCAATATCGACCAGAGCACCACCGGCTGGTTCGTTCCCA
>RGAX01000362.1 GCA_009919985.1 Opitutaceae bacterium | reverse complement strand
CGAAGATGAGACGTGTGTCTGGAAAAAATCCCGCACGAGTACGCTCCAAATCCGCTGGCGATAATCCCGATTTTTCTCAAAATGCGCGCCATAGAGGCGTCGCAATTCCTCTGGCAGATGGGAGGTCACAGCTTGTTGTTTTTTCTGTAATCTCCCCGGCTGAAATATTTTTCCAGCCACACGTAGGCGCAGATGAAAAAATAGCGGCTGCCCATTTCTTTGATCTTTAACTTAGCTTCGCCGAACTTGCGATTGTACCAGGAAATCGGCGTGATCTTAAAGGTGTACCCGCGCGCGATTGCTTTTAAGGGAATCTCAACAGTGAGATTAAAATGTGGCGCTAGAAACGGTCGGCAACCGTCGATCACGGTGCGCCGATAAGCTTTAAACGCGTTGGTGGTGTCGTTGAGCGGGATGTTGAAGCCGATGCGGACTAGAAAATTAGCCAAGCGGTTTACAAACAATTTCACGCGCGGGTAATCGACGACCTTGCCGCCCGAAACGAAACGACTGCCGAAGGCGCAGTCGTAGCCTTGGCCGAGAAGTTTCCAGTATTTGACGGCGTCCGTGGGAGCGTCGGAGGCATCAGCCATCATGATGACGACGGCATCGCCTTTGGACTGGTCGAGGCCCCACACGACAGCGCGGCCGAAGCCGTGTTGGCCTAAGTTTTGGGTCGGGCAGAGTGTAGGGATCGTGGCGCGAAGTTCCTGGAGTACAGCCCAAGTCCGGTCTTTTGAACCGTCGTCTACGACGACGATTTCGTGAGGGATTTTTTCCGCGGCAAATGTCTCGTAGATTGCAGCTAGAGTGGACGGCAGAGATTCCTCTTCGTCCCGCGCGGGGATGACGACCGAAAATAGGGTGAGCGGAGCGAAGGGAGAAGCTGCAGCGGACATGAAAATGAAATAAAAGACGATGAACTTGAATCGAAGCTTAGAGGGGCGCCGAGAGCTCGAGCCATTCGGGGTGCTCGAGTGCATGGGCGGCGATCTCTTCACGACCCAAGGCAGATCGAATGGGCGCGGGGCGGGATCTGAGCTGACCGTGTGCGCCCCGAATTTGGCGTCGCACCACGTGGTGAGTTGACGCAACGACATCGCGGAACGGGCGCCACCGGCGATGTTGGCTAGGCGATCCGCTGCGGCGAGTTTGGGCGCCGCGAATTGTTTGAGCAAGAGTGGCACGAGATCGCGCGGGTGCAGGCAATCGCGGACTTGGTGGCCGTGACCTCCGAATCCAATGTACTTGAGTGGACGTCGGCGTAGGTGCGCGTTGAGCCAGTAGGCGAAAATGCCTTGATCAGCGCGGCCAAATTGACCGGCGCCGGCAAGTACGCCGCAGCGATTCACAAAAACGGGCAAGTCGAAGGTCTCGCCGTATTCAAGGGCGAGTGCTTCGCTCGCGAGTTTGGTGGATCCGTAAAGCGAAACGGGGGCGCCGGTGGAAAATTCCTCGGCGATCCCGGCGGGGCCGACGCCTTTGGGCCGCGGGCCGGCGGCAGAAAGGCGAAATGCATCGGCATGGGCCTCGACGGGGAGGCTGGCGAGTGGCGGAATCGAATACACGCGGCTTGTGCTTAATAAAATG
>RGAX01000361.1 GCA_009919985.1 Opitutaceae bacterium | reverse complement strand
ACGCCGTTGACCCCCACTCAGCTGCAACGACTCCTCGAAAAAGTGATCGCTCAGCCGGCCGCGCGCAAAGCGAAGCATCTCTACCTCTGCGCCCCCCTCATTCGCGCCCGCAAAGGTCACCACGAACCGATTGCTCAGTGGATCGAAAAACAGGGCTACTCCCTGATGCGGAATGATGGCCGACTCATCCGCGTTGAAAACTTTCAGAAACTCGATCGCTACAAAGAACATGACATCGAAGTGGTCGTCGCCGATCTGAAAGCATCCCCACCACTCAGCCGAGCGACTGCGCTCACGACCGCGCTCAAATTAGGCCAAGGCGCTTGTTTCTTACTCACCCCCCACGGCCAAATTCTTTCTTGGTTTTCCACCACGCGCACGGACATCACCTCGGGCGAGTCCTTCCCCTCGCTCGATCCGAAAAACTTTTCCTTTAATTCGCCCAAAGGGTGGTGCCCCACCTGCCGCGGCCACGGCCACATTTACGCCTGGATGCTGCAGCCGGATGAAGAAGAGGAGCGCCCAGTGGAAGTGGTCGATGCCCTCCGCTCCTTCGACCCCGATGATCCCTCCGCCGACGGTCAACTCTGCCCCACTTGTCAGGGCGAACGCCTCAGCCGCATCGCGCGGGCCGTTAAGTTACCGCTAAAAAAAGGTGACCCCATCACGCTGCCCGCCTTAAGCCGGCTCACGCCCGATCAGTTGCTTGCCACCCTGCGCAATCTGCAACTCGAAGCCCGCGGCCGCCTCATCACCCAAGACATCATTCCGCAAATTGCCGAACGTCTCCGTTTTCTTGGATCGGTGGGTCTTGATTATCTCGAACTCGATCGACCCACCGAAACCCTCTCGGGCGGAGAAGCCCAGCGCATTCGTCTCGCGGCCCAGCTCGGCTCCAATCTCTCCGGGGTGCTCTATGTGCTCGATGAACCTTCGATCGGACTGCACGCCCGCGATAATGATCAACTCATCGCTACGCTGGAAGCCCTGCGGGCCAAAGGGAATACCCTCCTGGTAGTTGAACATGACGATGGCCTCATGGAACGAGCTGATCGGATTATCGACCTCGGGCCTGGGGCGGGGATTCACGGCGGCGCCGTCCTGGCTAACGATTCGCCCGCTCAACTTAAAAAAAATGCCGCCTCACTCACTGGGCGTTACCTCAAGCAAGGCATCACCCACCCGCTGCGCGGCGCATATCGCCCTTTAGAATTAATCAAACTGGCGGGCCGGCGTCTCTCGAGCCAGCCAGCGCCCCCCACGGCCCCAGTCGCCTGGCTGGAATTAAAGGGGATAACCTATCGCAATCTGCGCAACCAATCGCTGCGCCTGCCCCTCGGTCGACTCGTCATGGTGTGCGGTCCCAGCGGCGCGGGAAAATCGACCCTCTTTCGCGATATTCTCGACCCCGCGGTGAACTGCGCGATTCAACACCGTAAAGCTAAGCTTACCGGCCAAGATTTTGTGCGTTGGGCGAAATTTGCGGCGGAGGCCAAGACTACGACCGCCAACCCAGCGCCGCCTTTTGCCCAACTCACGGGGGTCAGTAAATTCAAGGCGGTCATCGAGGTTGACCAAAAGCCCATCGGCAAG
>RGAX01000037.1 GCA_009919985.1 Opitutaceae bacterium | reverse complement strand
CCGCTTCGTATGATTCCATCCGTCGCGCCTTCGTTTATCCTAAAAGCACCCCAGGCGAGCGCGATCGCCGCGCCGGTGCTGTTGGATTCGCCCCACAGTGGTTTCGATTGGCCGGCTGATTTTCAACCCGCCGCTCCGCGAGCGGCGATTCTCACGTCGTGCGATTTGTTCGTCGACGAGCTCTGGAGTGATGCCCCGGACGCGGGCGCTACGCTCCTCGCCGCTACATTTCCGCGCGCCTACATCGACACCAACCGCGCAGAAACCGACCTCGACCCCGCGCTCCTCGACGCTCCCTGGCCGGGCTCGCTCGGGCCGACCGATTACAGTCGCCGCGGCATGGGCCTCATTCGCCGTCTCGCCTTACCGGGCATCCCGATGGAAACCCACCCGCTCAGCGTCGCCGCCGTTGAGCTGCGCATAACGCGCCACTACCGCCCTTATCGCGCGGCCCTCGCTACCGCGCTCGAAACGATCCACGCGCGCCATCAGGTTGCGTATCATCTGAATCTCCACTCCATGAAATCACGGGGTAACGAGATGAACGTCGACGGCGGCACCCCACGCCCTGATGTAGTAGTGAGTGATCGCCTTGGCACCACCACCAATCCTGCGATTACAAACTGGCTCGCCAAACGTTTCAGCGCCGCCGGCCTCAGCGTAAAAATTAACGATCCTTACCGTGGCGGCGATCTCATCGGCACTTTCGGCCAGCCCGCGCGCGGTCGTCACAGCGTGCAAATTGAACTGAACCGCGCGCTCTACCTCAACGAAGCCGTAGGCGCCCGAAGCCTAGATTTCAACACCCTACGCGCCACCCTCGCCGTCATCACCCAAGATTTCTGTAGTTACACCCGTTCGTTATCTACCACCTCCAAATGACCACGCTTGCTCCTGCCACTTGGTTTCAACGCTTGCTCAACCGCATCGAGCGCGTTGGCAACGCGCTGCCCCACCCCGCCTCTCTCTTCGTAATCCTAAGCATACTCGTGGTTTTCGCATCATGGTTGTGCCACCAACTCAGCGTCTCAGTTCAAAATCCTGTCACCCACAAGGTCATCGCAGTCACCAACCTGCTCTCCGTCGAAGGACTGCAACGCATCATTCTAGGACTCCTGCCTAACTTTATCAATTTTGCTGCTTTAGGCTCCGTGCTCGTCTGCCTGCTGGGACTTTCCATCGCGGAGCACAGCGGGTTGCTCAGCGCGGTGCTGCGCTTAATTGTTCATGCGACTCCACGCCGTCTACTGACGTGGATCGTCGTCTTCTCTGGCGCCATGTCCCACACGGCCGGCGACATCGGATACGTACTGCTCCTGCCGATGAGCGCCGCGCTTTTTCTTACAGTGGGACGGCATCCACTGGCTGGTATCGCCGCGGCCTTTGCCGGTGTCTCCGGTGGTTTCGCTGCCAACCTTCTCATCTCGCCCACCGATGTGATCATAGCAGGCCTTACCCAAGAAGCCGCTCGGATCATCAATCCCAGCTACACGGTCACCCCGATGGCCAATTATTTTTTCCTCGGCGCGTCGGTCTTTCTCATCACCGCTGTCGCCTCAATTGTCACAGAACGCATCGTCGAGCCGCGCCTCGGCCGCTATCAAGGCAACGTGCCACCCGAACCTCTAGTAGCCCTCAGCCCCGCCGAACATCGCGGCCTGCGTTGGGCCAGCGCCGGGCTTCTCCTACTCATCACTTTTGTTATCGCGGGCCTGCTGCCTCAGGGCAGCTTCCTGCAAGATCCGGCCAAGCCCGGATTCATCGGTTCATACTTCGTTAAAGGCTTGGTGTTTTTTATTTTTCTAGTGGGCCTAATTCCTGGCGTCATGTACGGAATCGCGGCGGGCACCATCCGATCTGATCGCACTATTTATGAAGGCATGCAAAAAAATATGGAAGTCGTCGCCGGCTATCTTGTGGTGATTTTCTTCATCTCGCAGTTCGTGAATCTTTTTAACTGGACGAATCTAGGCGTCGTTCTGGCCGTCAACGGCGCGGATGTCTTGCGCAGTCTCAACCTCGGTCCAGTACCGTTGCTCATCGGCCTCGTTTTACTTACCTCGAGCATCGATTTGATGATCGGCTCCGCTGCGGGCAAATGGGCCATTCTCGCGCCCGTGTTCGTCCCGATGTTCATGCTGCTCGGGTACTCGCCCGAACTGACCCAAGCCGCCTATCGGGTCGGCGATAGCTGCACCAACATCATCACACCACTGATGTCTAACTTCGCCCTCGTGCTGATGTTCGTCCAACGCTACGAACCGCGGGCCGGCATCGGCACCATGACCGCGACCATGTTGCCTTACACCCTATCGTTTTTGCTGAGTTGGTCGCTGCTGCTCGTCACGTGGGTGCTCCTCGGCTGGCCCGTCGGCCCGGGCGCACCATTATTTTTGTCGATTCCTTAAAGTCGGCTCGGGTCTGACCCAGCGATTATTAGCAAGGATACGACCCGCGAAAAATCCCGCGGGCGGCTTGTCAGCGTCGCTGCAGGAACTAGGTTTAATAAATGCAACCCCAAGTCGTCGTCGTCGGTAGCTTCGTCCAAGATCTGACCTGGAAATGCGCCGCATTTCCTCAAGCCGGCGAAACCGTCGTAGGCACGTTTGTCACCGGTCCCGGCGGCAAAGGCTCTAACCAAGCCGTCGCCGCCGGCCGCGCTGGATCAAGCACGCTCTTCATCGGCGCGGTAGGTCGTGACGCCTTCGCCGCCGAAGCCAAGAAATTTTACCGCACCGAAGGCATCGCCGCACGCTTCGTCGAAAAACCGCCGCACGCCACTGGCACCGCCGCGATCTTGGTCAACGCCTCCGGACAAAACGAAATCATCGTCGCCCTCGGCGCCAACGCCGCGCTGCGCCCCACCGATGTGCCCGTCGCCGCGCTCCGCTCCGCGCTCGTCGTCGTCACCCAACACGAAAACGATCTCCGCACTGTCGCCGCCGTTCTTAGAGCTGCCCGCCGCGCCGGCGCTGTCACGATCCACAACCCCGCCCCGATGCGCACCGACTTCGACCCCGCGTTGCTCCGCCACGTCGATATTCTCATTCCCAACGAATCCGAATTCGCGGCGCTGATAAATCTCGGAGCCGCACGCGGTGCGAAAAAAATTTCCGCCGCGAGCGTCGCTGCGCTGCCTTCCGCAAAACTTCACGCGTTGTGTCGCTCGCTAGGCGTGACGCATGTCCTCATCACGCTCGGCGCCAAAGGCGTTTTCGTCTCGCGCCCCGATGGCCCGACGTTGATTCCGTCGCACCGCGTCAACGTCGTGGACACCACGGGCGCAGGCGACGCGTTTTGTGGCGGCTTTGCGGCGGGACTCGTGAAATTCAACGGCGATCTACTCGCTGCCGCCCGTTTCGGCAACGCGGTCGCCGCGCTCTCCGTTACGAAATTTGGCACCGCTCCGTCGATGCCGACAGAGAAAGAGATCGCGCGGTTTCTAAAACGTTAAAACTGGCCGATGCTCGTTTGCAGACTCAGGCGCCGACAGGATGCCACGTGGTCTTGAACTCGAGCGTGTTGCGGATCGCATCGACGCTTTGCAAAGCGGAGGAGAACCAGTCGCGTTTCTCTTCGACCTTGAGCAAGATCGTGCGCTTGACGCTTTCGGCGGCGCCGAGGGCGAGTGCTTTACGCTCAGCGGCGTTCACCACCGCGCTGATCGCCCGCAGATGCGTGTGCGTCGCAAACGTGGGAATCATTTCCGCGCGATGTTGGCGACCACAGTGTTGCCGCTCACGATCACGGGCGCAAACAACGACACCAGGCCCAGTAGCGCCGGCGCGTCGGGGGCGATCACACCGACGACGCCCATCGGCTCGGTGACGGTAAAATTAAAATAAGGCGCAGCGACGGGGTTCACGTTGCCGAGCACCTGTTCGTATTTGTCGGTCCAGCCCGCGTAATAAATGAGACGATCCACGGCGGCGGCAACTTCACGAGCAGCGGCGGCTGGTGTGGCGCCACCAAGCGCGATCGCGGCGGCCATTTCTCCGGCGCGGGCCTCGATCATTTCGGCGAGACGATAGAGAATCTGGCCGCGGTTGTACGCGGTGCGTTTCGCCCAACCGGGGCCGGCCTTAGCGGCGGCTTCGACGGCATTGCGCAAATCTTTGCGCGTACACTGCGGGATGTTGGCGAAAAAATCGCCGGCGGCGTCTCGCAGCGGAAACACACGCGCGCTCTCGGAGCGGATGAACGCGCCGCCAACGTAAACTTTGGGGGTCTTAGTGATGGGAAGTCGGGCCATGGTGCGTGCTTTCGCTTAGATAAGTTTGCAGTAATCGAGCAGACCTTGCCGGCCACCCTCGCGACCGAAGCCGCTTTCTTTGTAGCCGCCGAAGGGCGATGCGGGATCGAATTTGTTGTAAGTGTTCGCCCAGACGACCCCAGCTTTCAGCTCGGTCGAGAGTTTGAGGATGCGCGAGCCTTTGTCGGTCCACACTCCGGCGCTGAGACCGTAGGCAGTGTTGTTGGCCTTCTCGATCGCTTCATCCACCGTGCGAAACGTGAGGATCGAAAGCACGGGTCCAAAAATTTCTTCCCGAGCAACGCGACTGCTCATACTCACGCCGGAGAAAATCGTGGGGCGGAAATAAAAACCTTTCGGTGGGAGAGCACACTCGGGCTGAAACATCGCGCAACCTTCCTTCACACCAGCCGCGACCAGCGCGCGAATTTTGGTGAGTTGTTCTCGCGAGTTGATCGCGCCAATATCGGTGTTTTTATCGAGCGGGTCACCGACGCGCAGCGTACGAATGCGGGCTTTCAGCTTAGCGAGGACTTTTTCCGCGATGCCTTCTTGCACGAGCAAACGCGAGCCCGCGCAGCAGACGTGGCCTTGGTTAAAAAAGATGCCGTTGACGATGCCTTCGACGGCTTGATCGAGCGGCGCGTCGTCGAAGATGATGTTGGCCGCCTTTCCGCCGAGCTCCATCGTCATTTTTTTATCGGAGCCCGCGAGCGAGCGCATGATGATTTTCCCGACTTCGGTCGAGCCCGTGAACGCGATCTTGGCGGGCGTGGTGAATTTCGTGACGGGCGCCGGCGAGGTTGGTGCGGCGGTTTTGAATCATCCCACGCCCGGAGGCAAGCCGGCATCTTGGAAAATCTCCGCGAGTTTGAGGGCGGTGATTGAGGTCGTTTCGGCGGGCTTAAGGACGACGGTGTTACCCATGGCTAGCGCGGGCGCGAGTTTCCACGCACACATGAGCAACGGGAAATTCCACGGGATTACTTGGCCAACGACGCCGAGCGGCGCGACCCGGCGACCGGGAGCGACATACTCAATTTTATCGGCCCAGCCCGCGTGATAAAAAAAATGCGCGGCGGCCATAGGCACGTCGAAGTCGCGGGATTCCTTGATCGGTTTACCGCCGTCGAGCGTCTCGGCGACGGCGAATTCCCGCGCGCGATCCTGCAAGAGGCGCGCGATGCGATAGAGGTATTTGGCGCGTTCGCGGCCAGGCATCTTTCCCCATACGCCGTCGGCCGCGCGCTGCGCGGCAGCGTAGGCCGCATCGACATCGACGGGGCCGGCGAGCGCGATTTCGGTGAGTTTCCGCTCGTTGGCCGGATTAATGGAATCGAAATATTTGCCACCCTTCGGTGCGACGAATTTACCGTTGATGAAAAGATCGTAGCGCGGCTTAAGCTTCGGATCGGCCGATTCGGGCGCAGGATCGAAAGCCCAGAGATCGCCGAAAATAAGTTCGGACGCGCGGCGACCGACTCGGGGGGCGACGCGTTGGGGAGCGCGGGTGGATTTCTTGGCGACGGGTGCAGAGGGCATGGGCGGACGAAAAATGAGTGAGCTGGTTTAATAACTTTCAGCGGCTTCGCTGAAATAATACGGCGCCTGATACGCACCGGTTTTTTCTTTCTCGAGCTGGCGGAGCAAGTCGTTGAGTAGCGAGCTGGCGCCGAAACGGTAGCGCGTGTTGTTGAGCCACGCGTCGCCGAGCGTCTCCTTCACCGCGATGAGGAATGTGAGCGCCTGCTTGGCCGTGCGAATGCCACCGGCGGGTTTCATTGCGATGGCGACACCCGTATCGAGATAGAAATCGCGAATCGCCTCGAGCATCACCTGATTATTGCCGAGGGTGGCGTTGAGCGAGGTTTTGCCGGTGCTGGTTTTGATAAAATCACCAGGACGGATCACGCGCATCGCCAAAAACGAAGCCGCTCGGATGTTGTCGTAAGTTTCGAGTTCGCTTACTTCGAGAATCACCTTGAGCGTAGCGGCGCCGCACGCGGTCACAACGGCGGAAATCTCGTCCTGCACGCGGCCAAATTCTCCCGCGAGAAAAGCGCCGCGGTTGATGACCATGTCGATCTCATCGGCCCCGTCGGCGACTGCGGCTTTGACTTCGGCCAGGCGGGTTTTCAAGGGCGCTTGACCGCTCGGAAACGCCGTCGCGACCGACGCGATGCGCACGACGGAATCATTGCGCAACGCCCGACGGGCGTGTCGCACCATCGACGGATAAACACACACGGCGGCGACGGGCGGTACGCTCGCGTCATCGTGGGGGCGGAGAGCTTTTTGGCAGAGCGAGGCGACTTTGCCCGGCGTGTCTTTGCCCTCGAGGGTCGTGAGGTCGACCATCGATACGGCGGTGCGCAAGCCCCAGAGCTTGGCGGCTTTTTTGACCGAACGCGTGCCGTATTTCGCGACGCGCTCGTCGATGCCGATCTGATCGACCGAGCCCACTTCATCAAAGAGCCGCTGTAATGCGGCCTGCGGAGAACATACCAACATGCTCCCACCTTCGCGGTCGCTGACAGTGAAGCCAAACGTATTTTCATCGGCTACGGCGCCGGCGCTTTCCAGAATTTTCGGTGCCGTCGCGCCCGTGAGTTCGACGAACGTCGCCATCACATCGCCAAAATATCCGACGTGCGCCGAGACGACTCCGGCCTTGATTTTGCCCGGCCAACGCGCGATCCACGGCACGCGGATGCCGCCGTCGGTGAGCGCGCGCTTAGTGCCGTTAAGCGGGCCGCTCGCCGCGAAAAACTCAGGGTTGTGCAACGGGCCGCCTTCGCGATGCGGGCCGTTGTCGCTCGAGAAAATAACCAACGTGTCGTCATCGAGCCCAATCGTTTTTAGCTGCTCGATGAGGTCGCCGACGCGGGCGTCCATGCGCGTGATCATCGCCGCTTGGCCTTTTTGCGAATCAGGCCAAGGCTGGTCGGCGTAGGGGCCGTAGCTCGGCACTTCTTGGCCATCGCCGAGGACGCGGGCGCGTTCGTTGTTCGCGTGCGGCACGGTGAGCGCGAGGTAGAGGAAAAACGGCCGTGTCTTGCTGCGCGCGATGAAATCTCGCGCCTCGTCGAAAAACAGATCGCTGGCGTACAACACCCGCTTTGTCGCGTAGCCAGTGCCCTCGACCGGACCGACCTGCGTGACGACGTTGGGCAACGCCACGCGCTCGCCGTTGCGCCAGAGAAAATCCGGGTAGTGGTTGTGCGCGTGCGTTTGGTTGAGAAAACCAAACGAGTAATCGAAACCGTGTTTGCGGGGCTCACCCTCATCACCGACGTTACCGAGGCCCCACTTGCCGATGAGCGCGGTCGTGTAGCCCGCCGTCTGCAAGACGCGCGCGACCGTGACATCGCCGGCGCGCAACATCTGCGCTTCGGGATTTTCTGTGCCCGCGTTGCCGCGCACGCGCGTGTGGCCCATGTGCAAACCGGTCATGAGCACGCTGCGCGAAGGCGCGCATACGGTGTTACCCGCGTAAAATTGGGTGAAACGCATCCCTTCGGCCGCGAGTTGATCGAGGTGCGGGGTACGGATGATTTTTTGCCCGTAAGAGCCTAGGTCGCCGTAGCCGAGATCGTCGGCCAATATGAAAATAATATTAGGCCGAGGAGCTGCGGCCGAGGCGGGGCTCGCGGAAAACAACAACGAGATCAGGGCACAAACGAAACGTGGCGAAACATTCATGGGTAAATCAAAGCCAAGTCTCTAGCTCGGATGCTAGCAAGGTATGCGCTCCGAGCGCAGCGCTTACGCCGCAGGATAATCCCAGCCCTTGCGATACTCGCGGCGCAACAGCGCCGTCGCAGCCGGATCGCCCACGATCACTTCTTTCGCGCCGTCCCACTCGACGCTGCGACCGAGCTTGAAACTGATCATTGCGAGCAACGAACAGTTGGTCGATCGATGGCCTTCCTCGATGTCGCTGATCGGACGCCGGCCGGTTTTTATAGCATCGAGAAAATCTGTCCACAGCTCGCGGATGTTTTGGCCGTCGGGCTGATTGAGTTGCGGCTCTTGGTGGATGATTGGGTCTTTGTTGGCAGGATAAAACGTCCAGCCTTGGCGGTAGCCCACGTGCATCGTGCCCTTAGGCCCGTAAAAATAGCAGCCGGCCGCTTCGCCTTTCTCGGCGTTGTTGCCACCAAAGAGTCGAGACTCCCAGGTGACCGTAAATTGCTCGAAGGCAAATTGCGCGACTTGGTGATCGGGCGCGTCGCTCGTCTGCGCTTGCGCCGTAAAAATCGGAGCGCCTTTGATCGGCCGACCGCCCGCGGAAAACACGCTCTTCGGCCACCGCTCATCGGTGACCCACAAAACTTGGTCAAACCAATGCACGCCCCAATCGGCGATCGTGCCGTTGGCGAAGTCGAGGTACTGGCGATGCCCACGCGGATGAATCCCGCGGTTAAACGGCCGCAGCGGCGCCGGCCCGCACCACAAATCCCAATCAAGCTCGGGAGGCGCCGGCTCGTTATCGATCGGTTTTTCCGGACCACTGCCGGGGGTATTAATAAAACAACGCACCATACCAATTTTACCGAGGCGGCCGGAGCGGATGAAGTCGCGTGCACTGATCGTGTGGGCCGATGTGCGCCGGTGCGTCCCGACTTGCACCACGCGGTCGCAAGCGCGAGCGGCTTTCACCATCGCCTGGCTTTCCGCGATCGTGTGCGCGGTGGGTTTTTCGACGTAGACATGAGCACCGGCGCGCACCGCCGCGATCGTCGGCAGCGCATGCCAATGATCCGGTGTGGCCACAATCACGATGTCGGGCTTCTCCCTGGCGAGGAGTTCGCGGTAATCACGATAACCGCGCGGTTGGTCACCGCTGAGCTGAGTAATTTTTTCACGCGTGCGTTCGATCGCCCGGCTATCGGCGTCGCACACTCCGACGATCTCGCACTGGCCGCTGGCCATGGCTTCGCCGACGATGTTACCGCCCCACCAACCGGCGCCGATCAGCGCCGTACGATATTTTCGCACAACTTTATCCGCACCGCGCAGCTGCAAATTCACCGTGCTGAACGCTCCGACCGCTAGTGCGCTTTGAATGAAGGTTCTTCGATTCATGGGGGTAGCTCACACCTAAGCTATTTTTAAGCGCCGGTGCAACCCGCGCGTTTCATCCAGCAACCTAAGATCAGACTGTCAGAGGGAAATGAATCTCGGCCCACCCCGCTCGGACGCGTTGGATTATTCAACCACACAACCGCAGCCTGACCACTGTGGCTCCTGCGTCCCCGACCGCAAACCCTAACCGATGACTGATAATATTATGAATCCCCTCCAACCCTCACGTTGCCTCGCGTACTTTTCCTTGGCGCTTGCCGCCCTCATGCCTGCGGCCTTTGGCGCCCAAGCTCTCACCACTACCGGCAACCTCGAGGGCCGAGTCTCCAATCAGGCCACGAATCAATATCTTGGCGAAGCTGAGGTCCTGCTCGAGGGCACCGCCTACCGAGCCCTCACCGATCGCGACGGTTCTTACACTCTACTTAACGTCAAACCCGGCACCTATACCGCCGCCGTCTCTTACGCAGGTCTCGATAGCCAAAAACAGAGCGTCACCATCACCGCCGGGCAAAATCTCACCCAAGATTTCGCACTCACCGCCGGCATCTACAAACTCGGTGCTTTCGTTGTCGCCAGCGAGATCGAAGGCAACGCCGCTCAGGTCAACAAACAGAAGAAAGCCGACCACTTCTTGACCGCAATCTCCGCCGACACCCTCGGCGAAGTCCCCGAAGGCAATATCGGCGAATTCCTCAAATACGTCCCCGGCCTCCAGGTAAATTACTCCAACGCCGACGCCTCCACCATCTCCGTACGCGGCCAAGATCCCGAATCCACGCTTTTCACCATCGACGGCCAAGTTCCTCCGGCCGCAGGCACCCCTCCCCGCTCGAGCACCGGTTCTTCCGATGCTTCCAGCCGCGCGTTCGAGTTCACGCAAGCCAGCATCAGTAACATCGAATCCATCGAAGTCTATAAAGCCCCACCACCCTGGTTCGCTCCTTCCACCGGCGGCGTCATCAACGCTGAGACCAAGAATGCCTTTAACCAAAAGCGCCGCGTGTTCCGCACTGTTCTTCTCATCAACGCAAACAGCGAGATGCTCACCTTCAAAGACGTCGCCGGTCCCGGCTCCCGTCCGACCAACCGCCTCAAGCCCGGCGCCAGCGCCGTCTACTCTGAAGCTTTCCTGAAAAACACCCTCGGCCTGACGTTCTCCTACGCCGAGACCAACAACATCAATCCGTCCCACAATAACGCCGTGGGGTACAGCCCACTCGTCGCCGGCACCGCTACGGCGCCTGTTCTATTTGAATCTCCAGTGCGCCTCGACACGTTCACCCTCGTCGACGGACCCCAAGTGAAATTCCGGCGCAACGGCAGCCTTAAAGCCGACTACAAACTCGGAGCCCACACCGTCTTCAACGCCGGCTTCACTTACAACGGTTACCTGAGCCAAAACCGCAGTCATACGTTCCGCGTGCGCCCAATCACTTCCGGCACCGTGCTCCCACTAAGCACATTTACCAACCCCTCCTCCACCGAAACGACCGTCAATAACGGTCAAGTCGATGTCTTCGCCGATTACTCCGACTACACCAGCGCAAACTACAGCTACCTCGTAGGCGTACGCCACGACTGGAATCGCTGGCGCCTCAATTACTCCGCTAACTACGGTAAATCCGACTCCAAGGTCGCCGACCTACCCGAGATGATCCAGTCAGCCCAATGGAATCTCACCAATGCCCGCGGCGTCATCTACCGCATCCAGGGCTCCCCTGATCGCGCCGCGCCCACCGCCCTCACGCAGCTCGCCGGTCCCGATCTCTACAACCTCAACAGCTACGACCAATCTAGCTTCTCGCTGCAAACATCGCCACGCTTCCAAAACGACCGCACGATCAATCTGAAAACTGACCTCCGCGGCAACTTCGGCGAATGGCAATACCCGGTTGAATTCCGCACCGGCGCCAGCCTCTACCGCGTCCAACGCCGCAAAGCCGCCGGCCAGATCGTCCTGGATTTCCGCGGCCCTGACGGCATCGCTGCCAGCGGTGACGAACTCATCAATGCCGCAGATTTCGCCGACACCAGCTACGGCGATAAATTCCTCTTTGGCATCCGCACGCCGCCACTCATCGACCCGTACAAAGTCGCCGCGTACATGCGTAAAAACCCCAACGCCTTCCAAGACGTTCAAGGCACCAACGTCCAGCGCCAGGCCGTAAATTCCCAAAGCGTCACGCAAGACATCTCCGCGGCCTACCTCGCCGCCACCATCAAGTTTAGCCCACAACTCACGCTTTTGCTAGGCGTCCGCGCCGAGCAGACAGAAAACTTTGCCCGTGGCGCTATCCGCATTAACTCACTCGGCAACGGCCTAACCACCAACTCCAAACCTTGGTTCCAAGCCATCTACTCTCGGACGCAGCGCGCCACCAGCGACTATCTCGATTACTTTCCCAACGCTCAGCTTACCTACCGCTTTACTCCCAACCTGCTGCTGCGCGCCGCATCCACCCGCTCTATGTCGCGCCCCGGTATCCAAACTATTTTACCCAACACAACGGTCAATGACCTCGCCGCCATCCCCAACGTGAGCATCAACAACACGGCGCTCGATCCCACCTATTCGCAAAACTCCGACGTCCAACTTGAGTACTACACTGAAGCCGCTGGGACGCTCTCAATCGGCTGGTTCCGCAAAACGATCGAGAATTACATCATCAACACCGTCAGCACCGTCGAACCCGGCAACGACAACGGCTTCGATGGCGCCTATGCAGGCTACATACTCAACACCCAAGACAACGGTGGCAGAGGCGTGTTTGAAGGCCTCGAATTCAGCGCCCGCACTCCACTCAAGCCGTATTTGAAAATGCTGCCTCAAGCCATCCAAGGCATTGAGGTATTCGCCAATTACACCCGGTTCTACCAAGGCGAAGCTCCCAACCGCGCCGGTACCATCGTGAAACCCACCATAGCTAATAATTTTTACGATTGGAACGCCAATTACGGATTAAGCTACGCCACTCCAGCCCGCGGTCTCTACGTCCAAGTACGCACCGTCATATATCCTTCTGGTGTACGCACCGCCGCGTCCGCCACCGATCTTCGCCCACAGATGGAAGCCCGCCACCAACGCTGGGACTTCACTATGCGCTACCGCCTGAACCGAAACTACGCTCTCGAGTTAACCGGCGCCAACGTCCTGAAAGACCCGTCCCTCAAAACCTACCAAGCCAACCGCCTTCTCACCCGCCGCGACTTTGGCGCAACGTACGTACTTTCCTTCACCGCCAACCTCGATGCGCTCCGCCTGCCCTTTCTCGACCGCAACTAAGTTCGCGACAGCGTACCCCGCACCTCACCTGGACGGCGTCTCTACGGCGCTACCTTTTTATTTGCCCAAATAAGCCCGGAGCGCGGCCGCATTCCGACGCGCCGATTCATCTCCCGGCGCCAGTCGCAGCGCGGTTTCAAATTCCGCGAGCGCTGCCGCATAATGACCCGCTCCACTCAGCGCCACGCCGAGGTTGTAGTGCGCCTCCCCATACTCTGGCCTCAGCTGCACCGCCGCGCGAAACGCCTCCATCGCCTCCGCGCCACGCCCGAGCGCCAGGAGCGCGTTGCCCTCGTTGAAACGCAACTCGGCCGACTCCGGCAGTCGCGCCCGTCTCCGTATACTCCGCCCGCGCGCCCTCTTCGTCGCCGCCCGCACTCATTGCCACGCCGAGATTAAAGTGCCCCCGCGCATTACCCGGCCGCTTCGCCACCGTATCCGCCCAAATCGCCCGCTCGCTGCGGTAATCCATATTTCTCATCCACGTCCCCGCCGCGCCGGCCAAAACGACCGCGATCCATAGCCACAAAGTCTTTTTCCCGAGCCACGCATACCCACTCAACACCACCGCACTTACCAACACCGCCAACGGCAAATACATCCGGTGCTCCGCTATCGTCTGCGTCGCCACCGGCACAAAACTCGAACTCGGCGCGAGCACTGCGAAAAACATGAACCCAAAAAATCCCAACGCCAGCCGACGCAGCAACGCCCACGCTGTCGCCCCAATCAGCGCCACGATCCCGGCCACCGCCACGTAATTCGCGGAAATCTCGGTACCGTAATCAAACACCAGCGGTGCCGGCCAAACCGCGAGCCCGAGGTAACGCCAGATCGCCTCACCCTGCGTGAGCGCATACGCCGTCACACTCATGCCCGAATCCCATCCCGCCGACCCATCGCGGCCCTTCGCCAACAGACACGCCGCGAGCACAAGCCACGTCGCGCCCATTCCCGCGTAAAAAAATCTACGCGCTCGCCACGCGGCTACGAAATTTCCCGCGATCCACATGCGATCGAATAAAAACACCACCACCGGCACCACCACCATTACCTCCTTGCTCCCCATCCCGAACGCGCACGCCAGGATCGCCACCACCAGCCAACCATGGCCACCGCGCTCGGCTGCCACTCCGCGCAAAAAACCATAAAGCGTCGCCACCGCGAAAAATCCCGCGAGTCCTTCCGTGCGCTGCATCACATAAGTCACCGTCGCCGTCTGCAACGGATGCAGAGCCCACACTCCCGCCACTGCCAGCGCGAGTTCATCCGCCGCCGCGCCAAAAGTTTCCCGCAGCCCAGGCCGCCGCAACGTGCGCCGCAACACTCCCACCAACAACCCCGCCGTCGCCAGATGCAGCGCGAGATTTACCGCGTGATAACCCCACGTTTGCTCTCCACTCAGCGCGTAACTGAGCGCCAGCGACGCATTCGCCACCGGACGACCACTCACCGAAAGTCCCGCCGGCGGCGCCAACACTTCGCCGAGTTTCCACCAAGTCCGCAGAGTCGGATTTTCTCGCACCGCCGCGATGTCATCGAAGGCGAATGGTCCGCCGAAACTCCCCGCCCACGCCGCCACCACCAGCAGCAGTCCGCCGAGCGCAAGCGCAAGAACGCGCCCGTTTCCGAGAGGTGGCGTTGCACTCCGATTCATCGGCCGAGCGTGGACGGTTTCCCCTAGGGGGCGCAAACCCGCGCTTGAGCCGCGACCCCGCGGCCCGTCATGATGCTGCCCGCGATGCCGACCAAAGCCGATTTCCAACGCCTCCGCTCCTTGCGCGAGAAAAAAAACCGCGAAGCACTTGGCCTCTTCGTCGTCGAAGGCGAAAAAGTCGTCGCCGAACTCCTCGCGGCAAAATTTCCGTTTTCGGAAATCTACGGCACGCCCGCTTGGCCCGGTTACAAAACCCACGGCCTCACGCCCGAAGAAATGGCGCGCGCCAGTCATTTCCCCAAACCGTCATCCGTGCTCGCCGTCGGTCCGCTCACACGCACCCCGCTCGCGGCCGGCGATCTCAACCGCGGCCTCACGCTCGCACTCGACGGCGTGCAAGACGCCGGCAACGTCGGCACGCTGCTACGGCTCGCCGATTGGTTTGCACTGGAGCGCGTCGTACTTTCGCCGGATTGCGCCGATCTTTTTTCCCAAAAAGTCATTAACGCCAGCATGGGCTCATTCGCCCGCGTGCGCCCGCACACCGCGGAACTCGCGACCGCGCTCGTCGGGTTAAACGTGCCCGTGCTCGGCTGCGATCTGACCGGCGACGATGTGCATGAGCTCCCAGCGTTGCGCGATGCGGTGATCGTGATCGGCAGCGAAGGCCGTGGGTTGTCGCCGGCGGTCGCGTCTTTGATTACGCGCCGCGTGACAATCCCGCGATACGGCGCCGCCGAATCGCTCAACGCCGGCATCGCCGCCGCGATCGTCTGCGACAACCTACGACGGCGCGCGGGCGCCTGAGGTTTACTTATCCTTACCGCTGGATGCGCTCTTTTTAGCGCCGCCCTTGCCGCCGCCATGCAACATCGTACCTGCGAGCACGCCGATGGCGAAGATGCCGAAGAAAATCAGCGACGCCGCTTCGTGGATCGGCTTTTTCGCCGTCGTGCCGGCGATGGGGAAATAGAAATTAATCTCGTGGGTGTTGTTCATGCCCACGTAGAGCATGACGAAAAGCAGCACGAGAAAAACGAAGGTCTTGAGGAAGGTGGCGAAGTTCATAGATGATGACGGAGTTAAGCGCGCGCGGCGCGTCCCTGCAAACGGAAACGCGCCGCGTCGAATTCAGCACCGCGACCTCAGGATTTTTTCTCCGTCAATTCGTCGTAAGCCGCGCCGAGGTTGCCGCTGAGGCGGTTGGGTAAGGGCAGATGGAAATCCGGGAAGCCAGGGAGATTCTCCAACGCCGCGATTTTGGCTTTAGGCTCGCCGGCGGCGATTTGTTTTTCGACGTGCGCGAGGAGCGCGGCGATGTAGTCGCGAAAGACGAGGAGGTCGCCACGTTGGCCAGTCACGCCGTATTTCGCGCTACCGTGGCCAAAGACGTAGATCGCGTCGGAGGGATAGGTTTTCGCGGCTTCTTCGAGCACCGTGATCCAGTGGCGGAAACTTGCTCCCGACGGACGGTCCACGACGGGATAAATGCGGTTAAAAAAGAGGTCGCCCATGTGCACGACGTTGGCCTTCTCGAAGGTCACGATTACGTCGCCGCTAGTGTGGGCGGGGCCATGATACTGCGCGGTCACGATCTCGCCGCCGACTTCGCGGCGCCACACGTTAGGGAACGTCGTGTCGGCGTAGACTTGTTTCGTGAGCGTGCCGGCTTTCTCGGCGGCGTTGAATTGGAGCTTGGGAACGTTCGCGTGCGCGACGATCGAGTGGGTCGCGGGCTTCATAATGGCGTTGCCGCCGGTGTGATCGCCGTGGTGGTGCGTGTTGATCACGACGTCGAGCTTGCGGCCACCGCGGCCGGGCAAGCCCGCGAGAAACAACGCCACCGTATCCGCGAATTGGGTGTCGACGGCGACGAGCGCGTCTTTGTTGGCGAGCCAACCGATGGTGCCACCGCGGCCGGTGAAGATCCCGACGTCGCGTCGCAGCAGGCGAAACTCGGTCACCGCGGGAGCGGGTGGCGCCTTGGGTGCGGGCGGGGTGGAGGGAGCGGAAGCAGCAGACTGCGCGCGGGCCACGAGGCCGGCGGAAACCAATAACGACGAGTTAACCAAGAAATCACGGCGGTTCATCCCGCGAGCCAAAGGCCCCGCGCCTGCGCTGGCAATCTCGGCGGACTGGGATGTGGCGGCGTTACATTATCGCGTCGCGCGGGCACGGCACTTGCTAAACAGAGTCAGAGGCCAACAACTTCCTTTGCTTTCGAAGAACCCCTTAATGTTCTTTGAATTTTCCCGACCGGTGCCTGCGTGCCCGGCGGGAGACGCTGTTTACGTCTCAATCACTTTACGGGTGCGGCGCGCTCGCGACGGTTGCGCCTCGCCCGGTCTGGTCCCGCCCCAAAACGGAAACTTTGGCCGCGATCGGCTCACGCCGGTCTCGGTCAGACCTTCGGTTCGCGGCCCGCGCTTCACCGCGTCGGCGACGTCCCGGATGCCACTAAAGCCAGATGCCTAGAAACCAACCTCTCCGCGCCCTGTGTGGGCGGAATTTATAAAAAAGTCATGAAACACGTAAACAAAGTCGCCGTCCTGTTTAGCTTGGCCGCCCTCCTCGCTCCCGCCCTCCAGGCGAAGAGCCTCGAAGCGACCTACCTCGAGACGTGCCGTAAAGATGCCGGCGTGCCGGTACCGGTCGTGGTGGTTTCCCCATCCGTCCGCGCCGAATACATCGGTTCCACCGTCGAAGTCGAATTCGTGGTGGACGCCCAGGGCAAAACCTCCGCCTTCAAAGTGAAGTCCCCTGTGGACATCATGCTGAGCGGTGCCGTTCTGGACGCAGTCAAACAGTGGGAGTTCAAACCCGCGGTCAAAGGTGGCGTGCCGGTGGCGACGAAAGTCGTCCTCCCGTTGCACATCGTCGATGCCGCGGCAGCCAGCTCCCGCCTCGCGTCGAACTAAGTCGACGTTAGGTTTAAATTAGAAAACCAACCAAGGGCGCGCCCTCGCAAGTCGGCGCGCCTTTGTCATTTTCAGGAAACTGCCGCCGCTGAGCGGCCCGCGTTTACTTCACCTTCTTCGGGCGGGGCGGGGCCGGCTCCGGTGCCTTGTCCCTTTCGGACGCGTCGGGCTCGGTGGCCACGAGGGCAATTAAAAGTGAAATAACGATCATGGCAGCTATCATCGGTTGGTAGTAGTGTCGGAGACTAAAGGAAGAACATGCGAAGCAACGGGCCGTTTGGCTAGGGCGAACCCGCCATTCCCTTCACAAAGTTATAAAAACCACTGCCCATCGCGTCCGCGCTAATGGGTGTGCGACACCGGGGCGATGTTCCCTCGCTTTATCGGCCGCTGTTCACCGCCCAAAAAATTCTGCAGAAAATCCCGAGCACGGTTTGACGCGCTTCGTCGCCCGCGCACGTTCGATCTTGTGCTGACCGACGCTTTCGCCGGCCTTCAAAAACTCGTCCTGCCCGACCGCTGGCAGGCCGAGGCGATCCGTGCCCTCGAGGCCGGCCGCGACGTCGTCATCGACGCCCCCACTGGCGCCGGAAAAACCTACGTCTTCGAGCGCTGGGCCGAGCAGACAAATTTCGCCCGGCGCGCCCTCTTTACCGTCCCGACGCGCGCCCTTGCCAACGACAAATACGCCGAATGGCGTGCCCGCGGTTGGCGCGTGGGCATTATCACCGGCGACATCACCATCGACCCCACCGCCCCGCTCG
>RGAX01000360.1 GCA_009919985.1 Opitutaceae bacterium | reverse complement strand
GTGCCGGTGGTCAAACGTGAGGCCGCCGAGCAGGGCAAGACCCTTGAGGCGCATTTCGCCCATCTGGTGGTGCATGGTATGCTGCACCTTCAAGGTCTTGATCATGAAACAGATTCGGAAGCTGAATTAATGGAATCACGCGAGCGCGACATCATGGCCTCGCTCGCGCGATTTCATCGTATGGGCGTCCGCGCAGGTTTCGGATTTTACAGCGGAGCCGATGCAAAGAACAGCAACCTTGAGATCGCCCAACTCCGTCAAGGCGGCCTTTCGTTGCCAGATCGCGATTATTATCTGAACGACGACGAGAAATCGAAAAACATCCGCGCCGCCTACCGCGCCCACGTAAGCAAGATGTTTGTCCTACTCGGCGATGCGCCGACGATCGCCGAAAGAGGTGCCGATGCTGTCATCGCGCTCGAGACCAAGTTCGCCGCCGCTTCGTTGAAGCGCGTGCTCCTGCGCAATCCTTACGCGAGTTATCACAAAATGCCCGTCACAGATCTGGTGAAAACCACGGGCGCGCTTGATTGGGCAGCGTATTTCAAGGCCGTGGAAACGCCTGCGTTCACTGAGATCAATCTCGCGCACCCGGATTTCTACAAAGTCTTAGCCGCCGAACTCACCGCGACTTCCATCGCCGATTGGCAGACTTATCTGCGCTGGCATCTCTTACGCGCCGCAGCGCCGCATCTCGGTGCTGAGTTTGTGAATGAAAACTTCGCCTTTTTCGGCACAACGCTCAACGGCACTACGGCGTTGAAGGCGCGCTGGAAACGTATCGTGGCTCAGACCGATAATTCGTTGGGCGAGGCGCTGGGCCAACTTTACGTGGCGGAATACTTTTCACCCGAGGCCAAGGTGCGCGTACTCAAGCTCGTTGCCGACCTGCGCGCGGTCTTGCGGGCGCGTTTGGAAACGCTCGAGTGGATGGATGCGCCCACGCGCACCCGCGCTCTGGCCAAGCTTGATGCGTTCACCGTGAAAATGGGATATCCCGATACTTGGAAAGATTACAGCACGGTGAAGATTGATCGCGGAGCTCACGTTTTGAACGTATTCCGTGCGGCTGAATTCGAGACGCGGCGTAATTTCCGTAAAATCGGCCAGCCGGTCGATAAAACCGAGTGGGGAATGTCGCCCCCGACGGTGAACGCTTACTACAGCCCCTCGGCCAACGGCATCGCGTTCCCTGCCGGAATTTTGCAGCCGCCTTTTTTCGATCCCAAGGCTGACGACGCGGTCAACTATGGCGGGATCGGTACGGTGATCGGGCACGAAATGACCCACGGCTTCGACGACCAAGGCCGGCAATTTGATTCACAGGGTAATCTCACGGATTGGTGGACGCCCGAGAGCGCGGCCCGCTTCAAGGAACGTGCGCTCGTCGTGGTGAAACAATTTGCCAGTTATGCGCCTCTGCCCGGCCTCAACCTCAACGGCGAACTCACGCTTGGTGAAAACATCGCCGATCTCGGTGGCGTGAAAATTGCCTATGCCGCGTTGCAAAAAGCCCTCGCCGATCAGCCACGCACACCGATCGACGGGTTTACGCCCGAGCAGCGATTTTTCCTGAGCTGGGCGACGATCTGGCGAAATAATATTCGCCCAGAAACACC
>RGAX01000359.1 GCA_009919985.1 Opitutaceae bacterium | reverse complement strand
CAAACTCGGTGTCGCCCGCACCCAAGAGCTTCTCGCCGGCCGCCGCTTAGACAGCGCCCGCCAATATTTTTCCCGCGCCCTCGATTTCGGATTCTCCAAAGACTACGCCGACACGCAACGCGTCTGGGGTCGTGGCGAGGTCATCGGCGACATCGTGCGCGTCATCCGGCGCTTTCAACCCGATGTCATTCTCACGCGTTTCTCGCCGCAACCTGGCGGCACGCACGGCCACCATACCGCCTCTGCCGTACTTTCCATTGAAGCCTTTAAACTCGCCGGTGACCCCAAAGCCTACCCCGAGCAGATCGCCCAAGGCCTGAAACCCTGGCAGCCCAAGCGCATCCTCCAAAACGGTTCCTTCGGCCGCGGTGCACCCGCCGCCGGCGCCCTCGCGGTGGAAATTGGCGGAGACGATCCAGTACTTGGCATTCCTCTTTCCACTGTCTCGCTGCGCGTCCTTGCCCAACACAAAACTCAAAATCTTGGCGGTGTCATTTTTGGCCAAGGCCGTGGCGCCGGCGCAAGCGGCCCACGCACTGAGACCTTCACGCTTCTCGGCGGCGCTCCTGCCACAGCTGGGCTTTTCGAAGGTGTGGCCACGTCATGGACCACGCGCTATCCCGGACCCGGGGCCGAGATCGACGCCCTTGCCACCGCCGCACTCACCGCTTTCGACGAAAAAAATCTCGCCGCCAACGTACCCGCGCTCCTCGCCCTCCGTGCGAAACTCGCCCTCCTGACCGCCGATCCGCTGGTCATCGACAAACGCGCCCAACTCGATCGCATCCTCCAGAGTTGCCTCGGCCTGAGCGTCGTCACCACGGTCGCCACGCCCGACGCCGTCCCCGGGGAAACGCTCCGCCTCACGCACACCGTGACCTCCGCCGTCCCGCTTCAGTGGGTCGCCACACGTACCACGGCCGGCGCGAGTCTTACTAGCGGTGTAACCGTCGCCAAAAAAACTGAGCTGCAAGTTTCCCAATTTTCCCTGCCCGCCACCACGTCGCTCACCACACCCTATTGGCTCCGCGCCGAAGGCCGACTCGGTCTTGCTCGCGTCGAGGACCCAGCCCTCATCGGCAACGCCGAAAATCTCCCTGCCGTCGCCCTCGACTACGTTTTCGAAATCGACGGCCAACAACTCATCGTCGCCGATGAGCCGTTTTCGGTGAGTGGCGTCGGGCCTACGGAAAAACGCCGCCGCCTCGACATCGTCCCGCCCGTCTCGCTCGGTTTCACCGCCGAGGTCACGATTTTCACGCCCGGTGCCACCCGCACCGTCACCTTGGAAATCTCCGCCAATCGCCCCGAGCGCGCCGGCACCGTCGCCCTTGAGCTTCCCGCCGGCTGGCGCGCCACGCCCGCCACCCAGCCCTTCGCGCTCGCCACCCTCGGCGCGAAATCCCGCCTTAGCTTCGAGGTCACAGCCCCGAGCAGCGCATCGTCCGCCACGCTGGGTGCGGTCGCCAAAATCGGCTCCGAGACCTACCGCAATGCCCGTGACGAAGTGAACTACGCCCACCTCCCCCCGCAGCTCCTCCAACCGCTCGCTCGCCAACGCGCCGTCGCCTTCGATGTCGCCGTTACCGCCAAAAAAATTGGCTTTCTGCCCGGCGCCGG
>RGAX01000358.1 GCA_009919985.1 Opitutaceae bacterium | reverse complement strand
GCCTCGCTACCCCGGTCTCAACCCTTCACCCCTCACGCCTTACCTCAGCCGGACTCATGCAATTGAGGGTAGGATAAGTTGGTGAGGACCGGCTCTGGCGGAGAGAGCGGCAACTGCATCGCAGTGCTCGTCGGCACTCAATTGGCGCAGGAGAACGTGCCACCAAGCGCGGCGTTGGGGCGTGGCGACGGCGAGCTTGAGGGTGGGTTTGCCGGCGGCGTGGCTGAAGACCGCGGCGCAGGAAAACAGGCGCCAGCGCAGGGTGGTCAGTTCCGCGCGTTGAGGTTGACCGAGCCGGCGCTGGAGACCGACGCACAGGTTGTAGGCGCAGATGGCGAGGTGACAGGCCGCTTCGGTGGCCCAGAACGAGCGGCAGCACAGGCCCTTCAAGCCAAACTGGGTGCCGAGTTCCTTGATCCGGTTTTCGATGTCGGCCCGGCCGTTGTAACGACGCCACACTTCGAGGGCACTGATGCTGGGCGGCAGGTTGGTCCGCAGCGCCTGGAACTTGTAGCCGGGCACCTCGAGCAATTGCTTCCCGCCAGCGTGTGGTCGTTCGAGGATGCGTTGACGCAAAATCACCAGCCGGGCGCCGTCGTGGGCAACGTCCTGCACCTCGATCCCCGGCACCTCGGTCGGCGTCCAAGCCGCGTCATCGTGCCGACAGAGCGTGCGCACCGGCGAGCGCAGCGCCGCCGTCAGGATATACGACAGGCCCCGCGCTTCCAGTTCGGCGATCATCCGGTGGGAGCAAAAACCACTGTCGGCGCGCACCAAGCTCACGCGCACTTGGGCGGGCAGGCGCGCCAACGTATCGCCCAGAAACGTGGCCGCCCCGCTGACGCAGGCGGTGTTGCCCGGCCGCAGCCAAAAATGCGCGACCTGCGGCACCTCCGCCAGCGCGGCGACAATCGGCCGGTGGCAGGGCTTCAGACCTTTGCGGGTGTAGCCAACCCGCACGCCTTCCTGATGGCCATCCTCGTGCAGCAGGGAAAACGAATCCAGATCCAGCGTGTAGCCCTCGGTTCGTTCCGGCAGTTCTTCCAACGCCCAACGGTGCAAGCCAGACAACCCCTCCGCCGCCCCACGACCGCAGCGCGCGAAGAAGCGCGAGAGCGTCGATTGACTCGGGATCGCTTCGATCCCGAGCACCTCGGCCACCGCCGGATCGTGCGCCAGATGTGCGACCCGCGCCAGCTTGTCCGCCCCGCACAAGATGCCGCCGATGAACCCAAGCGCGGTGTCGCACGGATCATAGGCGTTCGGGCTCGTCGGCGCATGCGGCAACACCGTCCGCAACTGCTCGCGCAAACCCCGCTCGGTGATAAACCGCGTCCACACCGCTAACCCGCCGTGCGCCGTCAGGCGCTGGTCGGTAAAGCCGATCCGCATCGACTTTACCCCGTCTTTGGTGCCCAAATCCAGCCGCACCGTTTGGTTCGCCGTCGGGTCGACGGCCCTGCTCGTTTTATGTTTCACACCATCAACGACGCCAAACGGTGCGCCTTTTGGCGACTACTGCGTTATCTGAAAGAGTCCGGCTTAGGGAATTTCACCCACTTCGCACCCGCTTTACCAGATTTCACGGCGGTCTCGATGAATGCCATGCCGGCGAGGCCGTCATCA
>RGAX01000357.1 GCA_009919985.1 Opitutaceae bacterium | reverse complement strand
CGCGACGACCTGCCGCTGCTGGTAAATTATTTCCTGAAAAAAATTTCTAGCGAACTGCAGCAACCGCCTAAGTCCATTGCCACCGGCGTCATCCAGACGCTTCAAAAATATCACTGGCCCGGCAATGTCCGCGAGCTGGAGAACGCCATCCGCCGCGCCCATGTGCTGGCCAAGGGCGACGCCATCCTGCTGAACGACCTGCCGCCCGAGATTTCCGGCCCGGGGAGCAGCGAAACCCCGCACACGCCCGGAGCCAGGGCTGCCGGCGCCGGTGAGACGGCCGTCACCGATACCGCTGGACTGGCGCGGCAATTATTTCAATGGGCCAAGCGCGATCCCCAATTGAAGATCCTCCCCGCCGTCGAGCGCGAACTGATCATCCAAGCGCTTCAGGAGACGGGCAACAACCAGGTGCACGCCGCCCAGCTACTCGGCATCACGCGGGCGACGCTGCGCAAACGCATTGAGAAGTTCGGCATCCTGCGCGAGTTGACGGTGAAGTGAGGCGGGTGAAAGGGGTTCATTTCAAAATTGATTTTGGAACTAGGAATGAACCGGCGCGGTTCGACTGCTTTCACTCCCTCTCTTCCATGAAATGGAGGAGAGGGCGGGGAGAGGAGGCGCGTTCGATGGTCTGCGAGCGTATAGCCCACTTTGTATCCCGCAGCTTTGGAATTCGAGTTTAATCCTGCTCCGATTCGGTGGTCACCGGCTCGGCGTCGCCCTTGAGAGCCCCCATCAGAGCGTGCCACGCCAGAATGGCGCACTTGACCCGCGCCGGGTATTTGTGAACCCCGGCAAACACGGCCAGCTTTCCAACATCTCCCGCCGACTGGCCGGTCGTGACCAGTTCATGCACCTGCGCAAAAGTCTTTTCTGCATCCGCCCGGGTCTTCCCCTTGAGCTGTTCGGTGAGCAGCGAGGCCGACGCCTTAGAGATGCAGCAGCCGGATCCGGTGAAGCTGATGTCGCGGAGGGTGTCGCCGTCGAGGACGAGAAACAGTTTCAACTGGTCGCCGCAGACCGGATTCCGCCCCTGTGCGGAGCGGTTGGCCGACGGCAGTTCGTGGAAATTGCGCGGCTGCTTGCAGTGGTCCAGGATGACCTGCTGATAGAGGTCGTTGAGGTCTTCAAACATAGTCGCTTGGCTTCCGGGACGTTGGCTTCGGGGCGGAACCGGTCCGCCCGGTTTTGAATTATTTTCCGAGCAAATGCGGATTGGCCTCCAGCCGGTCCCACACCTCGCGGTCCACCACCGCCCGCACCGGCTCGCTCTGGATGCGCTCAATGATCTCGCCCGCAAAGGCGTGGATTAACATCCGCCGCGCCGTGTCCATCCCGATGCCGCGCGCGCGGAGATAGAAAATGGATTCCTCGTTCAGCTGGCCGATGGTGGCGCCGTGCGTGCACTTCACATCGTCCGCGTAAATCTCCAGCTGCGGCTTCGTATCGGCGGTGGCGTCGTCGGACAGCAGCAGGTTTTTATTCGTCTGCTTTGCATCGGTTTTCTGCGCGATCTGCTGAACCAGAATCCGCCCGTGAAAGACGCCCTTGGAGTGGTCGTCCAGAATGCCGTTAAAATACTCGTGGCTGGCGCAATGCGGCTGCGCATGTTCGACCACCATATGATGGTCGGCCAGCTGTTCGCC
>RGAX01000356.1 GCA_009919985.1 Opitutaceae bacterium | reverse complement strand
CGGGAGCCATCGTCGTGACGAACGTGCGCGGCTTCGCGGGCGCGACGGCCCAGCTAGGGGCCTGCGGGTACGAGGCGTAGGCCACCGAGAACAGCGACCAGACTTTACCCGGCCCCGGCGGGGCGCAGGAGCCGTTGGTCAAATTGAGGTCGGCAATCGCGGGTCCAGCCAGCACCGGGCAAACCGCATGACCCAGCGGGTAGACTTTATCGCCCACCGTGATCGTTTTATTCGGGACGGGCGTCGTGCCGCTGGCCGCGCACAGAGCGAACTCGCCGGGGCAGATCGCGAGCTTGATGCCCTGCGCCTGCGCGGCGGTGCCGATGGCGACGAGGACGAGAGCGAGGACTAGGCGTGTCATGTTGGCGATACTCCGTTGTCGGCCTTGTCCATCGCCGCAGCGACGACGGTGGCGGGGGCGGTGTTGGTATCGACCCTCACGGTGACACCGGGCATTGCACCGACAGACAGGGCGATGTTCTTGGGCGAGCGCGTGATAATACCCCAAACCACGGTGCCGACGATAGCGATGATCGGTGCCGCCTGCGCGACGAGGTTGGTGATCTGGCCCGCCTGTTCGTTGGAAAGCCGCCCGCTGGAAACCAGCCACGTCAGGCCGATGCAGGCGGCGGTGCGGAGAAGGGACTTCCACTGGTCCTGACTAAGCCCGAGGAACATAACTGCCTCCTAAAGACATACGAGTAAGCACGCCCACGACTCCGTCAACATCGCCGCACGCCGGGTGCGTCCGCTGCCACTCCATGACGGCGCGCTTGGTGTCGGGACCGAAATCTCCATCCGCCGTAATACCGAGGGCTTTCTGGAGCGCCACAACGTCGGGGCCGGGGCTGACGCCAATCATCATAAGCCGCGGCGGAGGCGGCGACACCGCGACGCCGTCCTCCGACAGACGGGACTTGAACACGTTGACCGCGTCCAGAACGTCGCTCAGTCGCTGGGCGTAGTTGGGGTCAGTGGCGTAGCCGTCCGCCGCCAGACGCCGGAAGTATTCCTGATCCGACATCGTGTTGTCGTGGTCGAACACGTTCCTGTAGCGGCTGTTGTTCTTCAGGAACTGGAAGTGGTCCTCGATGCCATCGGCCAGAGTCGAGTAATCGCGGAAGGGTGCCACGATGTGGACGACCGCTCCGTTCTCGACCTCCCACGTTGGCCGCATTACGACCGCGCCCTTCCACCCGGAAGACGCCTTGATGCCGAACACGTTGTTGCCGATGGCCGAACGTCCCCAGCCCGTCTCCTGCGCCGCCTGCGCCACGATGGCCTCGGGGCTGCACCCAATCTTGGCGGCGGACGCCTTGGATGCGTCGAGCATGCAGGCAACCCACTCCAGCTTTCGCTGCATGCCGGGGTCGGCGTAAGGCTTGTCGATGGTGTACATCAAAGCCTCACAGTTTCAGGAAGTTTTTGGCTAGCGCGCCCGTGATCAAGGTCAGCGTAGAGAAAATACCAATCGCCGCGACCCACGCGACGTTTTTCAAGGCGCGCAACTCATGCCAGACCTGCCGGTTTTGGAGAAAGCACTCCTGAAGATGCGCCGCGAGAGTCTTGTCGATCTCGTGCATCTTCTTAGTGAGTTCACTTTGATCCATAAAACACCTCCCCGCCGCCTTGGCGCGTCAGTTGTCAGGG
>RGAX01000355.1 GCA_009919985.1 Opitutaceae bacterium | reverse complement strand
GACCCGAGCGCGCCGTTGGCACCCGAAGCAAACAAGGGCGTACCGCTCGCGTTGCCGAGGGCGTCTTTGAGCGATATTTGTTGGCGACGCGCGAGCTCGGCCGCGGTGAATGTTTCAACGAAGGTACCTAGCGTGGTCGGAGCGGAGGGCGTGCGCGTGCCGAGGGTGACTACGGGAGCGAGTTGCGTGGGCGGAGTTTGGGCGCGAAGACTCCCGCGCGAGCCGGCGCTCAGCGCGCACAGCATAAAACACGCACGTGCAGCAAGCACGGGCAGGGGCCGATACGAGGCCCGCGTTGAGCGAGGAATAATAAGTTTCATACCTGCAGTCTTGTTAAAACGGCGGACAAGAGCAGGCGCACCCTGCCGTATTCTAGAAGAATACAGCACGGCCGAATCTACTCTCACGCTTCATTTTGCGATGAAGATTTTCGCGGGCCATCGCGCGCAATCGCGACGGACGCGTGAGCTTTCTAGGATCAGATATTCGGACTCCGCATATGTCGTCACGACGCGGCTCGAGCCAAGTGGCCTGAACAGCGGGACAGTTCCTCTCCCCTCGCCTTCACCGGGTTGAGCGACCCGATTGACTTTGCCCGAGTCCGCCTGACGGACGGTTCGGTATGGGTTTGTGATGCGATACCGCAGCGCAACTGTGGCCGGTTTTCACGGCCTTCCCTGTTTCCTGGAAATTTCAAAAGAACGTCAGTCAGCGCAGGTTCTTCTCTCTCGCCCAGCAAGCAAGCATTATCATATCAACGCATAGCGATGCGTCGATATGTGCCTTGCTATCCCCTCGGAAGCCGGGTTTGATCTTTCAGTCGCACCGCGTCGCCATGAATAAATCTCAATCTGAGTCCCCGTCCTTCGCCGCCCTCCGCGAATTGTTTCGCACGCGCATCGCCGTACTTGATGGGGCGATGGGCTCGATGATTCAGACCTACCAACTCGAGGAAAATGATTTTCGCGGGACGCGTTTTCTCGAGCACCCGCACGACCTCAAAGGCAACAACGACCTGCTCGCCCTCACGCGACCTGACATCGTGGAAAAAATCCACGCCGACTACTTCGCCGCCGGCGCCGACATGGTCGAGACCAACACGTTTAGTTCCACCACGATCGCCCAAGCCGACTACAAGCTCGAGTCGATCGTGACCGAGCTCAACCACGCCGCCGTAGCCTGCGCCCGTCGCGCCGCGCAAAAAGCCGAAGCCGCCACGCCCGGTCGGCGTTGCTTCGTCGCCGGAGCGATCGGCCCGCTGAACCGCACGCTCTCGATGTCGCCCGATGTGAATCGTCCGGACTTCCGCGCCGTTACCTGGGATCAAGTGGTCGGATCGTACACCGAACAAATTCGCGCACTCATCGCCGGCGGGGTCGACACGCTGCTCGTTGAAACGATTTTCGATACCTTAAATTCCAAAGCTGCACTCTTCGCCATTGAGCAGGTTTTCGACGAAACCGGCGTGCGTTTACCTGTGATGATTTCGGTCACGATCACCGATGCTTCGGGTCGCACGCTTTCTGGGCAAACGATCGGGGCGTTCTACCACTCGATCCGCCACGCGAAACCGTTTTCCGTCGGCATCAACTGCGCCCTCGGCGGTGCCGCGATGCGGCCTTACGTGGAAGAGCTCGCCGCGATGGGCGAGTGCTACGTCACCTG
>RGAX01000354.1 GCA_009919985.1 Opitutaceae bacterium | reverse complement strand
CAGATCAACTCCCGTTGACTGGGTGCCTTGTGGGCGTGGACCGGTTTTCGCTTGGGACGAGCGCGCGCTACAGGATGCGTGCAATCGGTCGATGTTCACGGCCTAGCCAAGCCAGTGGTTAGTCGCATGATCCGAGGTTCTCGGATCATGCCGTCGTCGACGACCAAGCCTGACCCTATTGCGCTTTACCCACCATCCGCTCGGCCAGTTCTAACCCCGAAAGCGCCGCGCCTTCTACCCGCGGGCCACCCAGCGCATCCCCCGCTAAACCGAGGCCCAGCTCGGGCAGCCAAACACATCGCTCAGCATATGCAGCCACTGGCTCGCTAAACTTCCAGCGGTGCAACGCCACGTTGACCACGGGCGCACCCAACCAGTCCGCGATCCCCGGTACGATCAAGGCCGCTAGCTCGGCTTCGGTCTTCGCGTAGTGCTCCGCCGCAAATGATGGACTTAAATGGACCGTCACCGCCCCAACTTTGCCCGGGGAAATCCCTTTCTTGGTGTTGTCGGCGAGCCACCGCACCGGTCCCTCTGCCAGCGCTACGCCCTCGGCTGGCACCGCGCTGGCTCCGCCCAGCGTCAGCAACAGCGCCAAGCAGGGATGATAGCTCAGCTGCGCCAACGGCCCCGCCCACTCGATCGGCAAGTCCACGTCTCCCGCCTTCAACAATGCCAACGACTGTGGTAACGGTGCCGTCAGCACCACGTGCCCAGCTTGCTGCGCCAACTGATTTTCTATCGTCAGCTCCCACCCGCCAAGTTTGTGCTGCACTTTTACCACCTTCGCCTCCCGCCGCACGTCGAGCCCGTCCGCCAAGAATTTCCCCAACGCATTCATGCTCGGCTGCGCGATCCAGCGATGCGCCGATGCGCCCGGCCAGGGCGCGACCACGCCGGCCGCCGCCCACTCGCTCACCATGGATGCGAAACGCTCCGACTTTGCGGTGAAATACTGCGCGCCCGTATCAAATACGGCCGCCTCGACCCGCTTGGTGGCCAACCGCCCGCCCAATCCGCGGCTTTTTTCCAATACCACCACGTCCTTACCCCGGGCCTTTAGCGCCCGCGCCAGCAAAAGGCCAGATATGCCTGCGCCCACGACTGCGATGGTTTCATTCATAGCGAGGTAGCCTTCCCGACCTCGCGTGGGGTGCAACGCTGATTCCCAGTCCGTGGTTTCCAGGACCGAACATTGCACTGCTCAGTCGCCGCTCGCTCGTCCCAAGCTATCGCATGCAGTCTAGCCGCCGTGCTTCCGCATCCGGCACGCATCCGAACAAAACTTTACCTCGGCCCACACCTTCGCCCATTTTTTCCTCCACGTAAATGGCCGACCGCAGACGACGCAGGGCTTCGTCGGTAGATCAGATTTTTTTCGCATCTTCGGCATAAGGGTAATCCTCCGGTCTAAAGTTTTCAGAGCTCGCTCGCGGCTGCGGGTGCGCCGCCGTTCGCCTTGATTTTCTTGGCCCGCTCTTGAATCGCCGCCCGATTAGCTGGATCGAGCCGTGCAATATTTTTCACCTGCAAAGCCATCCGCTGATTCTTGGCGAGCAGCGGCTCGTGCCGCAGCAGGAAATCCCAATAGAGCGTTGTAAACGGGCAGGCGTCCTCGCCCACCGACTTCGTCGGATCAAATCGACACCCCGCGCAATAATTACTCATCCG
>RGAX01000353.1 GCA_009919985.1 Opitutaceae bacterium | reverse complement strand
TAAATAACTCCACCTCGCCGCCAAACTGCCTGATCAAGTGCCGGCGCTCGATACTGGCCGATTCGCTCATCAGGATGTGCACGCGGTAGCCCAAGGCCGCGCCGACCATGGCCAGCGAGATGCCGGTGTTGCCGCTGGTGCATTCCAGGATGATAGATTTCTCGTGCAACACCCCGCGCTGGACGGCGTCCTCGATGATGCACAACGCAAGACGGTCTTTGATGGAGCCGGAGGGGTTGAGGAATTCGGCCTTGGCGTAAAGGGTGCGATCCGCCTCGGGAAAATGTAGTGCAATGAGCGCGGTGTTGCCGATCAACGAAAGGACCGGCGGACGGGAACGAGCGAGCATAGCCATGGAAGTGGAACTAAGCTTAGTGCGGAAATCTACGTTTGGCGATGAGGCAGGTAAATAAAAACGCCCGCCCGAAAAATGGGCGGGCGTGGGAACGTGAGGGTAAAACCCTTTAGCTTTTCGGGGCGACGATGGGTTTGATGGTCGAGCCGGCGGGGTAAAAGCGCTTGGGCTGGTCGGCGGGCGCGACTTTTACGCCGGCGATCATGAGTAAGTTGGCCAGCGCGTCGTGGGCATTGGGGCCGTAGCCGGCGTAGAAGCCGACGAATTTACCTTCGGTGTTGATCACGAGTGTCGTCGGTAGCGGCGTCATCGCGCCCCGCGTGAGCTGCATCATGATAGTTTTAGCCACGGCTTCTTTGTCGCCGCTCGCGGGCTTGCCGATCGGGTCGAAGACGGTGGGGAAGGTGTACTTGGGGTGATTAGCGACGACCCACTGGTCGTAGGCTTCGCGGGTGTCGAACGCACACACGCCCAAGATCACGACGTTTTGGTCGGCGTAGCGGCGCGACATCTCCTCGTAGTGCGGCATCGCTTGTTGGCAGGGGCCGCACCAGGTAGCCCAGAAATCGAGGACCACGGTTTTGCCTTTAGCGAAGTCGGAGAATTTACCTTCGGCGCCGGTTGAGGTGATGACCTTGAAGTCGGGTAACACGTCGCCGGCTTTGAGTTTACCGTAGGCTTCACGGAAGGGCGCGGGAGGATTTTTCGCTTTTTCTGCAGCAGCAGCGGCGGCGACTTTGGCTTTTTCGGCGGCGGCCGCGACGACGGCAGGGTCGACTCTGATGCCAGCGACGGCGAGGGCGGCTTCGGTGCGGGGATCGGTGGCGCCGCCGTTGCCTACGATCACGCCGACGATCTTACCATCCCGGCCGATGACAAATTGGGTGGGAATGCCGGTGACCCCGTACCACTTGCTGGCGGCGCGCTCGGCGAAGGAGGCGGAGTCGCGCTCGTTGGGGTCCCAAGCGAAAACGAGGTCGGGATATTTCGGCTGGTTGGCGGGAATCCACTCTTTGAATTTGGCGACGGTGTCGCTGGTGCCGGAGGCGATGACCACGACGCCTTGGTCTTTGTATTTGGCGGCGAGGGCTTGGGTGTGCGGGAAGGAGGCGATGCAGGGGCCGCACCAAGTGGCCCAGAAGTCGAGGATGATGACCTTGCCTTGATAATCGGCGAGGCGGACATCGCCGCCCGCGAGGTTTTTCATGGTGAAGTCGGGGGCGACGACTCCGGCGGTGAGGAGGGCGGGCGCGGCGGCTGCTTGAGCCGTCAGGAGAGTCAATGCGCTGGCCGCGATGAGGCCGGTGCAGACGAGGAGCGGGCGT
>RGAX01000352.1 GCA_009919985.1 Opitutaceae bacterium | reverse complement strand
GCGTAATCAACGCCGCCGGCGGCGGCCTGCTCCGTGATCTCATCACGCGCGAAGAGCCGCTTGTTTTTAAACCCGGCCAATTCTACGCCCTCGCCGCCCTCGCCGGCTCCGTGCTGTTTGTATTTTTTGTCACCCAACTCCAACTCACGCCGACGCACGCGGCTGTAGGAGCCATTGGTCTTACTTTTGTTTTTCGTATTCTCTCCATCACACTTAACTGGCGCACCACCTCCGTGAGTGAACTCACCGAGCCCAACGCCAAATCTCAGCGCCCGCCCGGGAGCGAGACTTGAGACCATTCCGGGGTCGGTTTGAGCACGAAACCTTCCCCTGCGCGTACTATAAACAGTGCAGCGATCCGCTCACGTACGGCGAAAGTAAAACCCTGCTCCGCGCCGAGCACAAATAGCGTGGTCGCAAGGGCGCTGGAAGTCGCGCAGGTGGTATCCACCGCACTGACAGCTGCCAGCTCACTGTGCACCGGCTCGCCGGTGCGCGGATCAATGATGTGCCCGTAACGTCGCCCCTCATACTGGAAAAAATTATTCGCATCGCCCGAGGTCGAAAGTGCACGACCGACCAATTCAAGCACCTGTACTGTCGCCGGCGACTGCGTCCCAGGTGCCCCCGGCCAAGCGATACCGGCACGCCAACCGCGCGCGCCCACCGTTTTAATATCTCCGCCGATCTGCACCCAACACTCGTCTACACCGAGCGCGCGGAGCCGTTCACCGATCTCATCTACGGCAAAGCCTTTAGCGATCGACGAAAAATCCACCGAGAGATCCGGCCGCGTTTTACGTAGCGCCGGAGGTGACAGCCTTGCTTCGAGGCGACGCCAATCCACCAGCGCCTGCGCAAGCGCGATTTCCTGTGCCGAAGGCGGTGAAGCCCGTCGCTGCGTCCCAAAACCCCAAAGCTGCACCAACGGTGACACTGTCACATCGAAGGCGCCCCCTGTTCGCTGGCTCAACGCTTGGGCTGCCGCCGCGACCCGCGCGATTTCAGGTGAAACCGTGACCCACTCCGTACGCGGGGTCGCGTTAAAACGCGAAAGCTCCGAGGTGGGCCGATACGTAGAAAATTGCTGCTCCAGTTGCTCTAATTTTTCCGAGATTCGAGCATGGAGCGTGACTGGGTTAAGCGGTGAAACTGGTTGAATAAATTTTACCGTCCAGGTCGTACCCATCGCGCGACCACTTAGCACCACAGGCTCGGCGGCCAAGAGTGGTGACACAAAAAACCCTAACACAAAAAAAAATACCCACGGCCGTTTCATGGGACGCCTTGAATCCAATGGAGCACCGCGAGCTGATTTACGTTCAAGACGAAGGCTAAAACGACCAAGCCTAGCGCGACGGCATCACGCCGCGAAAATGAATCGGTCGCGCCACGTGTACGCACGAAGTTGAGCAATGCACCCGTGGGGCAACCGAACCGACAATAAGCCTGCGGTACGAAGAATGCCGCGACCAAACCAATCCCTGCGACCGCGAGCGTCGCGACCCCGGCAGAGCGGATCACGTAGGCCGCAAATGGCTCGAGTCCAGCGAGGTCAAACGGCAAGGCGACCATGGCGACGACCAAGGTAAAAAAGAGCAAAGCACCCGGCAAAATTTCTAAACCTCGGATCACGTCAGCCGAGAGCGTGAGTTGAAAACGCTTAGGCCGAATTTGGCT
>RGAX01000351.1 GCA_009919985.1 Opitutaceae bacterium | reverse complement strand
TCCGGTCATAAAATCCATCACGATGTCTCAATCCACCCAACTCAATCGTCGCGATTTCATCACGTTTTCAGCAATGGCCGCTGCCATGCTGGGCGTCTCGGGCTGCGCGAGTTTTCCGAAAGACGCGAACTCGCCACGCAAGCCCCGTCCCATCGCTCCGGGCGCCAAGATCCGCGTTGCGCAGATCGGCTGCGGCGGCAAGGGCTTCTCGGACATTATGGCGCACCGCGACGAAGAAGTCGTGGCTTTGTGCGACATTGATTGGGAAGGCGCCACGCCGCGTGGTAACGCCAACGGCAACGAGCCGGTTAAGTTGTCCAACGTGAAGAAGCTCATCGCTGAATTCCCGAAGGCTAAACGTTACACCGATTTCCGAAAAATGCTTCTTGAGATGGACGACCAGATCGACGCGGTCGGCATCGCGACGCCGGATCACATGCATTTTCTCCCTGCCTACATGGCGATTATGATGGGTAAACACGTTTACGTGCAAAAGCCCCTCACGCAGACCGTCGGCGAAGCCCGTGAGTTGCTCCGCCTCGCTCGCCTCAACGGCGTGTGCACGCAGATGGGTAATCAAGGTCACGCGGGCGAAGGCATCCGCCTCGTGCGCGAGTGGTTCCAAGCCGGCGTGCTCGGCGACGTACGTGAAGTGCAAATTTGGACCAACCGTTCCGCCACGTCGGCTGGCGTCGTATGGCCCCAAGGCATGCAAGAATGGCCCGCGGCCGAGACGCCTCCGGCGGGCTTCTCGCAGGACCTGTTCCTCGGACGCTCCCAAGAACGCACCTTCAGCCGCGCGATCCATCCGTTCAAATGGCGCGGTTACCAAGACTACGGCTGCGGCGCCCTCGGCGACATGGCCTGCCATCTGATGGACGCTGCGTATTGGAACCTCAACCTCGGTGCGCCCACGAGTGTCGAGCTCAAGAAAATCACCGGCAAGAGCTCGATCGCGTTCCCTAAGTCCGCCGTCGTCGAATATCAGTTTCCTGCACGCGGCAACCTCCCGCCCGTGAAACTCACCTGGGGTGAAGGTGGCGAAAAACCTGAAAAACCCACGCAACTCGAGGAATCCCGCCAGCTCGCCAAAGGCGGTCAGCTCATCATCGGCAGCAAGGGTACGGTCTATGACGGCAACGACTACTGCAACAGCCCGCGCTTTATTCCCGAGTCCCTCCACAAAGAACTCGTCGAAGGCGGCAAACTTCCGCCCAAGACACTCCCGCGCGTCCCAGAAAATAATCCGCATAAAGAATGGACCTCCGCGATCCGGGCTAACAACCCCACGGCCGCCGGTTCCAACTTCGAATACTCCGTGCCGTTCACCGAGATGGTCTGTCTAGGCACGATGTCGATTCTCGTGGGCAAGAAGTTCACCTGGGATCCCGTCGCCATGAAGACCAGCCTGCCCGAAGCCGATAAGTTGCTCTACCCGACCTACCGCCAAGGTTGGTCGATGCCCGATATCGCCGCGAAGATCGCCTGAATCACAACTGAGTATTCATCCGGGTAACACGCCCGGACCCGTTTCAGAGTTGCCGCCAAGCCGGGGATGAAAAATCCTCGGCTTGGCTTTTTTCTGCACCCCACAACCCCGTTTGGTTTCCTCTGTTCGCGGCACGAATTTTTCCGTCCGCGTAGTCATATTTTTTACCATGCTACCGCCAACCCTGCTCCG
>RGAX01000036.1 GCA_009919985.1 Opitutaceae bacterium | reverse complement strand
TTGTTTTGGAAAAAGTTTCCCTCGGTGCATGTTTCACTACTTTTCATCCTTGTGAGCGCACCTGAAGATTCTCCCTACGAACAGCCGAACCCCGAACCGGCGGCAGATCCGCGTGAAAAACCGATGGGTTTTTTCGATCATCTCGAGGAGATGCGTTGGACGATCATCAAATGCGCGGCGACGTTTTTGATTTTCGCGTGTTTGATCGGTGTTTTCCTAAAGGAGTTTAACGACGTTCTGCTTTGGCCGTTGAATTCAGTCACCGCAGACTACCCCGATCTTAAATTGGAGCTCGGCACGACTACGATCATGGAGGGATTTAATGTCGTGATTCAGATGTGTTTGATGGGTGGGCTCATTTTATCGATGCCATTCTTCCTGTTTTTTATCGGGCAATTTGTGGCGCCGGCGCTGACGGAAAAAGAATTAAAAGGCGTTCTGCCGATGTGTGTTTCGGCCACGATTCTTTTTGTTATCGGAGCTGGTTTCGCGTTTTTCTTCCTGATGCCCAGCACGGTGCGGGTATCGCTCGAATTGAATCAATTTTTCGGGTACGCCACGCGTTGGACCCCAGGAGCTTATTATAGTTTGTTGACGTGGTTTGTACTCGGAGTGGGCGCTTCGTTTGAATTCCCGCTCGTGATCGTTCTGCTTGTTTGGCTCGGCTTGATGACGACCTCCTTTCTCAAGAAATACCGCCGGCACGCGATCGTGATCATCTTTATTATCGCCGCTGTGGTGACACCCACGCCGGACCCCTTTGTCCAGACGATGTTCGCACTACCGCTTTATGTGCTATTTGAAATTGCGATCTTCGCTTCGTCGCGAGTGGAAAAACGCAAGAACGGTTTCCGCCTTGGTAAGAGCTGAGGCGCTGGGCGGCTCGCCGGTCCGAGTGTGGATTCGGATCGGCGGCGCGAGACTTCGCTTAAATACAATATTCGATAACGGCGGCTTCCGCTGCGGCGGAGTTGGGGGCGGCGGCTAATAAGGTTTGCGCTACGCGTAGGGCTTGGCCGCGGAGTTCGGGTACAGCAATGGATTCCCAGAGCGTGCCGCGGAGCAGAGGACCGAGCGCAATTAGGTGCGGCGAGGGTTGGTCGTCTTTTTGGATCACCGTAAAATCTGCGGCGATTTTGAGTCCCATGTCTGAGGCATCGGCCTTAGCCAGACCGCGTTTAAGTAAAGCACGCAACAAGGGTGAACGAGTGGCGCTGAAGCGAGTCTGCGGACCGGTGCCGTTGATGACCAGATCGGCTGAGAGGCTCGAGGCGGTTCCGTCGGAGGATTGAAGGTCGACGGCGATCTTCGGGCCAGCGGCGCGCAGACCAGTAATGCTGGCGGCGGTGATCGCGACGCGGCCGTTAGCGACGGCGGCGGTGATTTTTTGATGGATCGAAGGGGCGATGCGGTGGCGGATGACGTTCCAGCGCGCGGAGTAGCGAGTGATGAATTCCTGGCGCTCCTGATCAGAAAATGCCTGCCATATGCGTTGAGTGTGGGGGCGGAGTTTATCCACGATGATGGCCGGATTGGCCCCGATACGGCGGAGACGCTCGCAGTGGTGCTCGATCAGCCCTACCAACTCGCTGAGTCCTAGGCTCGTCAGATCGACCTCAGGCGGAGGGAAATCGGGGACATCGACGCCTTTGAAATGAGACTGAGGTAAAAGCCCATGGCGGGAAACTGCGTGGATGGGTCCGCGCCAATCGAGCGCGAGTAAGGTGATAATCGCATCGACGGTGGTCAGGCCGGTGCCTAGCAGTACGATCGTTCCGCCTGGGGCCGGGAGTTTTGTTTCCCAGTCAATCCAGGGGTTGGCGCGCCAAGCGGGGTGCTCGGAGAGTGCGGCGGTTCCGTTGAGATCAGCCGGGGGTTCATTACCCGTGGCTAGGACGACACGATCCGCCAGTAGGGTTGTGCCGTCAGCTAGGAGGAGTCGCGCGCCTCGGGTCTCAGGAATCAGGTCCACGACTTCTCCTTGGATATTTTTAATTTCGACGCCCGAGCCTGAGTTTAACGGACCGGAATAGTACCAGGCTAAGCTGCTCAGATAATCGCCGTAAACGCGCCGCGGCATGAAAGTCTCGCGTAATTCGGCCTCGGGTATGTTTGCGTATTCGGTTCGCGTGAGCAGCCAATCTACAAAGTGGCTAGGGTAGTCGGGGAGCGCCGACATATTGCGAGCGGCGACGTTAAGTAAATGTTCGGGGCGACGGGTACTGTACGCGATGCCGCGTCCGGCCGGGTAAGCGCAATTGATAAGGCTGATCCGGAGCGGCGCGGCGCTCAAGCGGGCGAGATTTATCGCCGTCAGGGTGCCGCTATAACCACCGCCGATGATGGCAACGTGTTGGAGGTGGGGCCGGATCATGTGCAGTGATGCAGAAAAAGACTCCTCTGACGCTTCAGGGTGGGGGCGGACATTAAAAAAGCGCGTTGATGATCAACGCGCTTAAAAATGAAGAGCCGCGATCGTGGCGGGTTTATTTCTTCTTGGCCGCGAGTTGGGCCTTAAGGACGACGCGAAACATCTGAATCGCGAGCCAAAATACGCCCGACATGCATGCTGAGGTCAGGCCACCCCACAGCATCACCATTTTTGGATCATGCGTGGGGACATGCGAGGCCACCAGAGAGTAGATAAAGAGAAAAAAGCCGATCACGAGCACGGCATCGACGACGAGGCTGAATGGCGTGGTGAGTTTTCCGAGAGGCGTAGACATACCAAAATGAGAGATTAAGAAGATGGGCTTTGTCCACGGAAATTTTCTTGGTCCTCTAAAGTGCGTGCAATTTGTTCAGCTTGCGAACGTAGGATCCGTTCTTATCCTGCGGCTCAATGGCTACTGTCGATTCCGCCGCTCAACGTAGTCGACTAGTTGTGGAGCAGCTCCGGCGGTCCGGCATTTATAAAGATTATGAGCAGGCCTTTCGGGAAACCACCGGCTTACCGATTAATCTGCGGCCAATTGAGGCGTTTGATTTGCCCCACCATAAAGATCCTAAGCAGGCGCCGTTTTGTGCCTTGCTAGCGCAGAGTAATAAATCGTGCGCGGCTTGTCTGCAGTTGCAAAAAAAAGTAGAGGAAGAAGCGAAGCTAGAGCCGAAAACCCTCAAGTGCTTTGCCGGCCTGTGTGATTCGTCTGTACCGGTACGGGTGGGCGAAAATCTTGTGGCATTTTTACAAACCGGACAGGTTTTGTTGCATCAGCCGTCCAAGACCGAATTCGCCAAGACGACGCGGCAACTCGTTCAATGGGGGGCTGAAGTAGATCTTAAAAGATTGGAGGAGGCCTATTTTCAGACCCGTGTCGTTTCTAAGAAACAATACGAATCCATCCTGAGGTTACTCACGATTTTCGCGCAACATCTAGCCTCGGTGAGTAACCAACTCAGCGTGCAGCAAAGCACGAGCGAGGCTCCTGCGGTGACGCGGGCCCGGATTTACATCGCCGAGCATCAAACGGAGGAAATCGCCCTAAAAGAGGTGGCGGGGGCGGTAAACATGAGTGCATTTTATTTCTGCAAAACCTTCAAAAAGGCCACGGGCATGACGTTTACCGATTACCTGGCTCGGGTTAGGGTGGAGAAAGTGAAAAACTTGCTGCTCAATCCGCACAAACGTGTGAGCGAGGCCGCTTATGAAGCAGGGTTTCAATCGTTGTCGCAGTTCAACCGAGTTTTCCTGCGGATAGCCGGTGAATCTCCCTCAGTTTACCGCGATCACTTGCACAACTCCTCGAGGTCATAACGAGCCTCAAGCGAGCGCTGCGGCCTTCACTGCGATCAGCGCGGCGGCCCGATATTGGCAGACAGAGCAAAAAGCCGCGACCTCAGTCCGTGCCAACGTACGGATGCCGTTTAATAGTTCAGCCACCGCATGATCACGCGCCACGGCTTCAAGTTTGGGAATGCTGACCTGGGTAAAGACCAGCGCTTCCAGCCAAGCCTGTTCGCCGGCGATAAAAAAATAAAGGTAGGGATTGCGGCCGCAGGGACAATCAGCACGAGCGCCGCTTACCTGCAATCCTGCGGAGGGCTTACGGTTCGAGGTTAGTTCCAGAGCTTGGATGATCGAGTCAAAGGTCCAATCCAACAGGTGGATCAACGTGTCAGGATGGGCCAGTGCGGTATTGGCCCGCTCAATATGGAGGAGCGCGGTCCACCGGGCGCAGATTTGCGTCCGTCGATCAAGCAGCGCTTTAACCAATTCTCCCTGCATTACCAGAGACTAGCAAATTGGTCTCATGCTTACTCCGCGCGCGTTGCCAAATAATAGGCATTCTTTGCCTCGGTAAAATCAACCTCGGACAAAATATGCACAGTCTCCGGCAAAGCCTGCACAGACTGATTGCGTTCAGGTGGTTACATTTTGGGTCACTCACCAACCCACCATCCTATGAAGATCAACGCCTCTCACGCCATTGTCTCACCAGAACCGACCGAAGCGCAAATTCAACATCAGGCTTATATGCTTTGGCAGGCTGGCGGATGCCAAGAGGGCCGTGAGCTCGATGACTGGCTGCATGCTCGTGAACTGCTCCGCCACCACCAAGGGCACGCCAATGGGAAGCCGCGTGCACGTGCGCCGAAACGTCCGGGCCAATAATCTATAAATTTCCACCTATAAGATGCCACTTATGTCCGTAGTTCCAATTACGCTAACGATCAGTCTTTGTTTGGTTTTCACGTTCCTGATTTTTTTCCTGCGGGAACATGCCCGCAGCGACATCAGTGGTGCTGAGCGCGATTCGTTGCTGCCCTTGGCGGAAGAGACTCCGCACCTGACAGGCTCAAAGCATTTAACATCCGATTCAGACTTTGCTCATGACACTACGCTAGCGGCCGAAGCCGCCCCGTGCGCTTGTCGTAGTGGGCGTCCTGCCGAGTGCGCGGGATGTCTCAAGCGCACGGATGATCAAATCTGAATTTCATTCCAACGACCGATTCTTTCGCCATGTCCGACCAAAAAATAACCATCGAATTCAACGACAAAGTCGTCCGCCAATTCCTGCTCGCCTCCGTGATTTGGGGTGCCGTGGGCATGGTGGTCGGCGCGCTCGTCGCGGCGCAGCTCAATTACTGGCAAATAAATTTTAATCTCCCCTGGCTCACGTTTGGGCGGCTGCGTCCGCTGCACACCAACGCCGTGATTTTTGCGTTTGTGGGCAACATGATGTTTGCCGGTATCTATTATTCGACGCAGCGCCTCGTGAAGGCGCGTTTAGCGAGTGATTTTCTCTCCCAGCTACATTTCTGGGGCTGGCAGCTGATCATCGTGGCGGCCGCGATCACGCTCCCGTTGGGATTCTCGCGCGGCAAGGAGTACGCGGAGCTCATCTGGCCGATCAATATCGCAGTCACTTTAATCTGGGTAGTCTTTGCCGTTAACTTTTTTTGGACGCTGGCGAAACGTCACGAACCAAGCCTCTACGTGGCGATCTGGTTTTACATCGCGACGATCATCACGGTGGCGATGCTCTACATTGTTAATCACCTCTCAATTCCGACGAGTTTGCTTCACAGTTATCCGGTCTTTGGTGGTGTGCAGGATGCGCTCGTCCAGTGGTGGTACGGGCACAACGCCGTCGCGTTCTTCCTTACCACGCCGATACTCGGCATAATGTACTATTTTCTGCCGAAAGCGGCAGAGCGTCCGGTCTATTCTTATCGGTTGTCGGTCATTCATTTTTGGTCGCTCGTCTTTGTTTATATTTGGGCCGGTCCGCACCATCTGTTGAATAGCGCTTTGCCCGACTGGCTGCAGAACCTAGGCATGACTTTTTCGCTAATGCTCTGGGCCCCATCGTGGGGCGGTATGCTCAATGGTCTTCTCACGCTACGCGGGGCCTGGGATAAACTCCGGACGGATCCTGTGCTCAAGTTTTTTGCCGCGGCCGTCACGTTTTACGGCATGTGTACCTTTGAAGGGCCGTTGCTTTCGATCAAATCAGTCAATGCCCTGGGTCATTACACCGATTGGATCATTGGTCATGTCCACGGCGGCACCCTTGGTTGGAATGGGTTCATGGCTGCCGGCATGATTTATTGGCTACTGCCTCGTCTATGGAGCCGGCCGTTGCACTCGGTTTCCCTCGCCAATCTGCACTTCTGGCTCGGGACGTTCGGTATACTTCTCTACGTCGGCGCAATGTGGACGAGCGGGATCACCCAAGGCGTTATGCTTAACACTACGACCGAGGGTGGCACGCTCTTGGCCTATCCAAATTTTCTGGATACGCTCAACACGATCCGACCGATGATGTTGATGCGCGTAATCGGTGGCTCGCTGTATCTTGTCGGTTGGTTTCTACTCATTTATAATCTGTGGAAAACCATCGCCACGGCTCGCCCCGTCAATGGCACCATCGAAGTGTTCGTCGACGAAGGGGTCATCGCCCAGGAAGATAAAATTACGCTAGTCGGTACGTTTCTAAATCCCCCGGTGGCCTTCTCGATCTTGGGCGTGGGCTTCTCCTGCGTGTGGATGTTTGGCGGCGACTTTTTGAGTATCGCTGGAATGTTCTGTTTACTACTCTGCGTCGTGTTGGCCTACGCGCACTTTGAGTCGCGCGGTAAAAAATGGGCCACCTGGTATGATCGCCTTCTAGTTAACTCCGCGCCTTTTACAATTCTGGTGGTCATCGCCGTCGCAGTCGGCGGACTCGTCCAAATTATCCCTACTGTGCTGGTGAATCGCGCGGCTAACATCGAAGACCGCCGCCAACTGCCTTACACACCACTCGAACTCGCAGGGCGCGACATTTTTGTGAGCGAAGGCTGCTACAACTGTCACTCTCAGATGATCCGTACGCTCGTGCCTGACGTACTCCGCTATGGTGATTACTCACGCCTCGGTGAATCCATCTACGATCACCCATTTCAATGGGGCTCGAAACGCACAGGTCCGGATTTGGCCCGCGTTGGCTCGAAATATCCCAATATCTGGCACCTGCGCCACATGGAAAACCCCCGCGCTATTTCCGTCGGATCCAACATGCCCAACTATCCTTGGCTGTTCACGACCCCCACGGATATCGCGGCGCTCCCCAGGAAAATCACCGTGCAACGCCAGATTGGCGTACCTTATCCCGAGTGGACTGATGCGCAGATCACCGCCGACTTTGATCTCCAAGCCAAAGCCATCGTGGAGGATCTCAAAACCGCTGGCGGGGTAATCGCGCCCGACAAGCAGATCGTCGCCCTCATCGCCTATCTCCAGAAGCTCGGGAAATACGAGACCGTTGCGCCGCAATCCAGTGCCGCCCGTTAAGCCACTCTCTCTTTAACACGCACCTGGGATTTTTTCTATGTTCCGCCGCCTCATTTTTGCCGACTCCGCCACCTTGTTCACCCTCGTGGCGTTTATCACCGCTGTGTCCATTTTCGCCTCTATCAGTTGGCGCGCCTTACGCATGAAGCGCCCGCAACTCGCTCATTTCGAAAATCTGCCTTTCACCACGCCCACTCCTGCTGCTCGCCATGACACCGATCCCATCGCCTGAAGACGAGACCCTCCGTCACCATTCCTTCGACGGCATCCAAGAATTTGACAAACGCTTGCCTAACTGGTGGCTAATTACGCTTTACGGAGCGATCATCTTCTGGGTCGGATATTGGGCCTATTTTCAATGGTTTCACGTCGGTCTCGATGGCCCCCAAGAAGTGACGCGCGAGATGACCAAAATCGAGGCCGCGCGTCTTGCCGCCGCACCCACCACGGACAACGCAAGTCTCTGGAAAATGAGCCGGAATCCCGTCTTTTTTGAGGCTGGCCGCACTACCTTCAACACCCTGTGCGCGAGTTGCCACACGGAGAAACTTACCGGTGCAATCGGCCCTAATCTTGTGGATCAACTCTGGATTCATGGCGGTACCCCCACTGAAATTTATGCGACCTTGGAAAAAGGTGTGCTCGCCAAAGGCATGCCCGCGTGGGTCCCCATGATCGGCGCCAAAAAATCGGCTGAAGCGGTCGCCTACATTCTGAGTTTTCACAAAGAAGGTGAAGCCATCGAGGTGCAAGCCGCGTGGATTCCCCAAGCACCAAAATAATTAATGTCGCTGCCTCCGCTGCAACCCAACCGGGATTCTGTCACCACCATCCGCGATGACGGCTCCCGTGCTTTTTTGTATCCGGCCGATACTCACGGACGATTTGATCGGGCGCGGCGGTGGTCGGCGGCGATTTTAATCGTTTTCTACCTTTCCTTGCCGTGGATCAAAATTAACGGCTACCCCGTGGTTTTTCTCGATCTTAGCGAACGCCATTTCCACCTGTTTGGTCTCACCTTCGCCGCGCAAGATTTGTGGCTGATTTTTTTCCTAATCACGGGCGTCGGTTTCTCGCTGTTTTTTGTCACCGCGCTATGCGGGCGCATTTGGTGCGGTTGGGCGTGCCCGCACACCGTGTTTCTTGATCACGTTTATCGCCGAATAGAGCGATGGATCGACGGAGACGCGGTGCAACGTCGCGCTTTAAATCAAGCGCCATTAAGCGCTGCAAAATTTTTTAAACGGCTCCTGAAACACACGCTCTACGTGATAGTTTCGGCGGTGATTACCCACTTATTTTTCGCGTATTTTGTTTCGTTGCCCGCGGTCTGGACGATGATGAAAGACGATCCGGCAGAGCACTGGGCCGCGTTTGGCTTCATGGCGGTTTACACGGGTGGACTCTATTTCAATTTTGCGTGGTTCCGAGAACAGCTCTGCATCGTTATCTGTCCTTATGGTCGCCTGCAATCGGCGTTGATCGACAGTCATTCGCTGGTGGTCGGCTACGATGCGCAACGCGGCGAGCCGCGCGGCAAGCTGGGCACGCTCGGCGCGGGTGATTGTATTTCTTGCAGCCGCTGCGTGCACGTTTGCCCCACAGGCATCGATATCCGCCAAGGACTCCAAATGGAATGCATCGGTTGTACCGCCTGTATCGATGCGTGCGACGCGGTTATGGCCAAACTCAAACGCCCCGGCGGCCTCATTCGCTACGATTCACAGGCGGCGTTTGCCGGCAAAACTACGCGTTGGTTGCGCCCGCGCACTTTCCTTTATGGCGCGCTCCTTGCGGCGGGTGCGAGTGTCGCACTTTGGGCTATTTCGACAATCCGGCCGGCCAATCTCGGTGTCACGCGCATGACGGGCGCCCCCTACATCGTGAGTGAGGATTTTGTGCGCAATCAGTTTCTCGTGCGCGTCATCAATAAACGGAACCAAGCCGTGCGCTTCGTCTTGCATTTAAATCGAGCTCCAAGCGGATTGCAGCAGACAGGTCTCACCAAAGTCTTTGCGGTGCCCGCGCTTTCGGAAACCGTGCAGCCTCTGGTACTCCAGGTGCCGAAAAAAAATTATCACGGTCCCTTCATTTTCGAAATAAGAGTGGAAGATGAAGGCGCCCGCTTTCACCTCGAGCGCAACGTGGAATTTCTCGGTCCCGACGCGAATCTCTCGCTCGAAGAAAAAGACGGCAAACCTGAGCACCATGACCCTAAGCACTCCTGATCCCAGAAATTCACGGCTGATCTGGATCGTAGTGGCCATCTTTGCTGTCCAGATCGCCGTCTGGGCTGCCTGGATCACTTTTGCTGCGAAGCACAAGGTAGTGGAGGTTCCGCTCGCCACGGCCCGCTGAGCGCATGGAATTCGCCGCCATTAATTCGCCGGCCACTGCTCTCGTGGCCGGATTAGTAACGAGTCTCCACTGCGCAGGAATGTGCGGACCCCTGGCCTGCTCGCTCATGCCTATACGTGGCGATCGCGCCGACGCCCAGACCGTGAGCACGATCTATCATCTTTCGCGTTTGACCAGCTATGCGTTGCTCGGGGCTTTGGCCGGTGGCTTTGGCCGCGTTCCGCTCCTGTGGCTCTCGCAATCTGCGCTGCGCTGGCTGCCCTGGATTACGGTGGTGTTCTTCATCGCGTTAGCGCTGCGTTGGGACCGTTTCATTCCACGAATTCCTGGATTCGGGCGCTGGATTTTTCAGCTCCAAGGCTGGCTGTGGAAACGGCCGCGGACCCAAGCCGCCGCTGCGCTCGGATTCGCGACGCCATTGCTACCCTGCGGGCCACTTTATTTTCTTATCGCCCTTGCGACGTTGTCGGGTTCGGCGCTGCGCGGAGTGGAGTTCATGATCGCGTTCGGGCTCGGTACCGTCCCGTTGCTGTGGCTCGCACAAAGTCAGTTTCAATGGGTACGCGCAAAATTATCGCCGCTCTGGCTTGCGCGCACGCGCACGGTACTCGCGTTGACTGCGGCTGCGGTTGTGGGTTGGCGGCTGCGGGCCACCCTCGGCTTCGCCGGACCAGATCCAGCCTCGTTGATCTGTTTTTGAATATGAATGTTGAACTAAGCTCCGAGCCGATTGTCCCGCTGGTAACCGTCGTCCGTGTGCTCCCGGGCGCGCGAGGCACGCCGTTGTGCCGGCATTGTGGAGCTTCGTTGATCGATGCGCGGATGGTCAATTCGGGATTCTGCTGCTCAGGCTGCAGTTACGTTTTTCGTCTCGTGCACGAGCATGGTTTGGCGGGTTATTATCGTATCAAGAATCAGATTACGGTACCGGCGGATGCCGCGGTTTTTCAGGCCCGTGATTACGCGTGGTTAGAAGTAGCGCAACGCGCCGCGGAGTTGGCGGTGGCGGAATCGGGCCGTCCGCCGGAGTTGGTTTTAGATTTGCAAGGCGTGTCATGCGCGGGGTGCGTGTGGTTGATCGAGCGTTTATTCGCCCAGCAGTCCGGCGCGCGTAATATCGTGGCCAACGCGCAACTCGGGACGGTGCGTTGGCGCTGGATCATCGGAGCTTTCGACGGCGTGGGGTTTGCGCGGACGTTGCAGGCGTTTGGGTATTTGGTCGGGCCTTTGGGTGAGGCGCGAGCCGATCTGGAAAGTCGCGCGCTGGCTAAACGCATTGGCTTGTGCACGGCATTCGCGATGAACGTCATGTTGTTCACCTTTCCGGTTTATTTTGGGATGGAGCCTTCTTTTGAATATGCGCGCCTGTTTGGATTGTTGTCGCTGGCGTTTGCGTCGCTGAGTTTTTTGGTGGGTGGAATTTATTTTTTGGGCAGGGCCCTTCGTGCATTGCGTGTCGGCGCGATGCATATCGATTTACCGATCGGAGTCGGGATCGTGGGGGCTTATACGGGCTCGCTCTACGGCTGGTTTGCGAGTGAAGAGCGCTTTGTATATTTTGATTTTGTCAGTGGATTTATCCTGCTGATGTTGATCGGACGTTGGGCGCAAGTCGTTGCGGTTGAGCGGAACCAGCGGCGTTTGTTGGCGTTGCAGCCGAAGCCGCCGAGGGTGTTGACGGAAGACGCGGGCGAGGTCGCCCCGGAGGCATTGCGTGCTGGGCAGGTTTACGCGTTGAACGCTGGACAGACAAATCCGGTAGAGGCGCAACTCGGCGCGGACGGTGCGACCGTTTCGCTGGCCTCGATCAATGGCGAGCCGGAGCCACGAGTTTTAGCGCCGGGGGCCCGGGTGCCAGCGGGCGCAGTCAATATCGGGCTCAAGCCGCTGCGGCTCACGGCAAGGCAGACGTGGCGGGAATCGTTGCTGGCGCAGTTGTTGCAGACGCCGGAACGCGCTGGGGTACGAGATCGTTGGATCGAGAAAATTGTGCGTGGTTACATAGGCGGAATTCTCGCAATCGCATTTTTGGCTGGTGTGGCTTGGTGGTGGGGTACGGGTGACGCGTTGCGTACTTGGGCGGTGGTAACGGCAGTGCTTGTCGTTTCGTGCCCGTGTGCGGTGGCCTTGGCATTTCCTCTGGCGGACGAGATGGCGACGGTGGCGTTGCGTCGGCGAGGAGTGTTTGTTCGCGAGGAGGCGCTTTGGACGAAGCTCGGTGGCGTGCGCCAGATCGTATTCGATAAAACGGGTACGCTGACGTTGGAGACGCCGGTATTGCAGAATCCGGAGGCTTTAAAGGGGCTGGACCCATCGGCGCGAACAGCGTTGCACACGTTGGTAAGGGATAATCCGCATCCGGTGAGTCAGGCGCTTTTGGAGAATCTTTTAGCTGAGGGTACGCCTGAAGTACTTGAGGGAGAGGTGACGGAAGTAGTTGGTTGCGGAGTTGAGACCGGCACTTGGTCTTTGGGCCGTGCGGGCTGGTGCGGGGCGCCACAGCAGGAGGGCGCGACAGTATTGGCGCGAGCAGGCATAGTGGTGGCCGAATTTGTTTTTGCAGACACGGTGCGAGCCGATGCCCGCGCGGAAGTGGCGGCACTTCGGAGGCGCGGGTTGGCGGTACAAATTTTAAGCGGAGATCGGCGGGATAAAGTGGCTGCTTTGGTTGAGGAGTTAGGGCTGCCTTCAAGTTGTGGTTTGGGGGAACTCTCGCCTCAGGAAAAGGCGGCGTGGTTTATCGGGGACCGAACAACAACTGCGCTGATGCTCGGTGATGGAGCGAATGACAGCTTGGCTTTCGATCGCGCGTGGTGTCGAGGCACGCCTGTGATTCACCGCGGGTTGCTCGAGCAGAAGGCGGATTTTTATTATCTCGGCCTTGGCATCGGCGGTATCCGGGCACTCTTTGAAGTGGATACTGTGCGGCGACAGACGCAGAAGGTGATTTTAGTTTTTTCTATCTTTTACAACGTGCTCGCCGTCGGGCTCGCGGTGGCCGGAAAAATCAATCCACTGATTGCGGCGATTTTGATGCCGGTTAATTCGCTAGCGACGCTCGCGATCGTGATGGGCGGGATGCGCCGGATTTTTCGTCCAGCGCGTTAGAGAGATTTTGGAATTTCCGCGGTGAGGTTCTCGGGGGCGCCAGTTGTGACGAGGATATTGTCTTCGATGCGCACGCCACCGAGGTACTGGTAAGAGTCTACGAGGGGCCAATTGACGCAGTCGTGATAGGTGGCGCGGCGAACGGGATCTTGAAGTAGCGGCGGTAAAAAATAGAGGCCCGGTTCGATGGTGACGACGTAGCCGGGCAGGAGCGGTAGATCCATGCGCAACGTGCGCAGCGAGGGCCGAGGATTTTTGGTTCGACCGGGCAGGAGGCCACTGCCGTCGCGCACGCCGAGGCCGACCATGTGGCCTAGGCCATGGGGGAAAAAAAGCGTGTGAGCTTCTTGTTCGACCAGCGAGGTAGGCGACCCGCGCATGACGCCCATGGCGACGAGGCCCGCGACCATTTCAACGGCGCAGGCGAGATGAATGTGGGTCCACTCGGCGCCAGCGATACAGCGGCTGATCGCGCGTTCTTGGGCGTGTAGGACGATTTGATAGAGGTCGCGTTGAAAAGGGTCGGGTTGATCGACGACGTAGGTGCGGGTGACATCAGCGGTGTAGCGGCCAATCGCGGCGCCGGCGTCCACGAGGACGAAGTCGCCGCTACGTGTAAGGCGGGCCGAGGGAGAAAAATGGAGGACGGCGGAGTTGGAACCGGTCCCGACGATGGTGCCATAGCCGGGACGGGTTCCCCCGGCGCGAAAGAATTCGGCTTCGAGTTCGATTTGAATCGCCCGTTCGGAGATATCTGGGCGGATCAAGCGTGAGAGTTGCGCATAGCCGGAAGCGGTGGCGGAACAGGCGGCGCGCAACAGCTCGAGCTCATGGTCGTCTTTGGGGCGCCGGGCATGATGAAAGTGTTCGCGGATGCGGGCGTTGAGCACGGTATCAAGCGGGATATCGGGACGTGGCGCGCCGAGTTGGGCAACGGGACGACCGGCGCGGGCGGCGAGCCAGGGTGCAAAATCGGCGAGCGGAAGACCGGGTAGTTGAGCACTTCCCTCCCAAACGCGTTCGGCTTCGGTCACTGCCGGGACGAAAGAAAGCCATTCCCCATCGTGGGGATCGTACGCGACGATTCCGTCGGCGCATTCAAGTTCGGTGAGATAAAAATATTCTGCGTGGCTTTGAAACGGGTATGTCTGGTCGCTGTTTTCGGGAAGTGGGACGGGGCGTCCAGCGCCAACCACAAGCATGGCGTCATCCAGAGGGAGGCTGACGGCGACACGTTTGCGTCGAGAGGAAAGAAAATCACTCATGAAGTGCGACTTTGGGGTTTGGGTGCGTTGGCGGCAAGGCTGGGGCGGGTTTTGGCGCTAAATGTGAGCTGGCTTTTTTGGCCGCGTTTGTTCATTTTTCATCCGCTATGCTAAAAATTACCTCCAAAAAATTGATCACCCTCGCCAGCGCTCTCGCAGTGCTCGCTACCTTCGCCGCTCCGGCCCTTCGCGCCGAAGACGCGCCTAAGAAGAAAGAACCCTCCAAGAAGCAGCTCGAAATGTGGGACAAGAACCACGATGGTAAGCTCGACGAAGAAGAGACTGCCGCGATGCGCGCCGCCAAGAAAAAGAAGGACGGTGGCGAAGCTAAGCATGAAGAGAAAGCTCCTGAAAAGAAGTAAGCGATTCGCTCACTCTTAATCTTTTGATTTTAAAGCCCCGGCGTGAGTCGGGGCTTTTTCGTCGCCGGTGGCGGCGCAGCTTTACTTTTTTTCGATGAAGCCGCCGCTCCAATGCAGTTTGGTGCGGACGACGGCGAAGTGTTCGTAATCGAGGCTCTGCGCTAGGGGGAGTTTAAGCGGGGAAATCGTGATCTCGATGGGAGAATCGGCGCAGGAGATGAGGTTGCGTTGGCCGTCCATGGCGACCAGCAGCGTGGAATCGACGTTGCGGCTGCGCACGCGGAGGCGAACGTCATCGCGGAAGATGATCGAGCGGTTGCTGAGCGTATGCGGGCAGATGGGCGTCATCGCGATCACGCCGGCATCGGGCATAATGAGCGGGCCGCCGGCGGAGAGGTTATAGGCGGTGGAGCCGGTGGGCGTAGAAAAAATTAGTCCGTCGCAGGTATATTCGGTGACGAGTTGGTCGTTGGCGTAGACTTCGAGGCGGGCGAGGCGGGAGTTGAAAGGATCTTTGATGAGGACATCGTTTAGGGCGATATCGTGGTGATCTTTTCCAGTGGTGCAGGAAAGCAGCGAGCGGTGGGCAATTTTGAACTGGCCGCGCAGGAGTGAGGCAAAGTGGGTGCGGGCCTCGTCGGCGGCGAAAGTGGTGAGAAAACCGAGGCTCCCGCGGTTAATGCCGATGATGGGGACTTGGGCGCGTGCGGCTTCGCACGGCGCGCAGTTTGTTTGGTGGCTAGACCTGCGGCTTTGGCTAGGGCGATGAGTTCGCGCGCGAGCTCGGGAGCGCCGGATTTATCGGCGTTGGTGACGAAGGCGAGCGAGCGGAGGGCTTTCATGCGCAAGGTAGTGAGTGACATGAGGACGAAGCCGGGGCGAAACTTTTTTACGCAGTGCGGTGGAGGCCGAGGAGAAACTCGCGGTTACCATCAGTACCTGTGATAGGGGAGTCGATGGTGCCGAGAAGTGTGGCGCCGCGCAGCAGGCCTAGAGAAAATGTCCGGATATCGTCCAGGACAGCTTGTTGCACCGCTGGGTCCCGAATGATGCCGCGGCCTTTGTCGACTTCGGCTTTGCCGGCTTCAAATTGAGGTTTCACGAGTGCGACCAGCACGCCGCCGGGGCGCACGAATGGCCAGATGGCTGGGAGAACAACTTTGAGGGAGATGAAGGAAAGATCAGTGACGACGGCGTCGAACTCGTCACGGGGGAGATCGCCGACGGTGAGGTGGCGGGCGTTGATTTTCTCAAAATTGGTGACGCGGGGATCGGCGAGGAGTTTGGCGTGGAGTTGGGCCCGGCCGACATCGACGCAGATGACATCGGCGGCACCGGCTTGAAGGGCACAGTCGGTGAAGCCCCCAGTCGAGGCGCCGACGTCGAGCACGTGCGCTCCGGCGAGATCGAGGGCGAAAGCGGTTAGGGCAGCGGAAAGTTTTTCGCCGCCGCGGCTGACGAAGCGCGGGGGTTGCTCTACGGTGAGTTCACAATCGGCCGGAAAATCGCGGCCCGGTTTGTCTAGGCGCTCGGTGCCGTTACGCACGCGACCGGCCATTACGAGGGCTTTGGCTTGGGCGCGGGAGGCAGCGAGGCCGCGGGTGACGAGAAGTTCGTCGAGGCGGATTTTTTTTGCAGGAGCGGACATGCGGGGGCTCAGGCTCCGATGGCGGAGAGAAAGGCGCGAGCGAGAATCGTATGACCGGTGGCGTTGGGGTGAATGCGGTCCCAAGCGAGGGTCATTGGATGCGTGTGGACGAGGACTGCATCAAAAGCGGCTTGGGTGTCGACGCAGCAGGCTTCGTGGCGTGCAGCGATTTTTTTAACGATGGCCCCGTATTCGTCCATGCGGCGGCGCATGGGGTCGGCGCGGTTGGGCTCGATGAAGTAGGGCGTCATCAGGATGAGGCCTCGGACTTTAAGGCGGGTTTGGCGGACGATGCGCGCAAGTGTGCGTTCGTAGAGATCAGGCGGGACGTGGGCTTCCGGGACGAGCGGTTGGTCAAATTGGCGCCAGACGTCGTTGATGCCAATCATGATGGAGAGCCAGTCAGGTTTGGCGGCGAGAACGTCGTTGTCCCAGCGGGCCTCGAGGTCACGTACCGTGTGCCCGGAAATGCCCCGGTTGATGACGCGGATGGACCTCGCGGCATGGACCGCGCCGAAGTGGCTGGCGACGTGCTCGACATAGCCTCGCCCAAGGCCCGTGTTGAGATTCCAAGGCGTAGGGTTGCCGGTCGGATCGCGGCCGCAGTCGGTGATGGAGTCGCCGATGAAAAGCAGGGTGGAGCGGTCGGAAATAATCATGGGTATCAGGCGTGGAGTTTTTGGCGGGCAGGGGACCAGCAGGTGGTGCGACCGCCGATCTCGGCGCGGGCGAGGAGTTTTCTGGTTTTGGGACAGTGACCGCCTTTTCCCCATCGGTGATTGAAGAGCCAGGAGTCGGGGATGGCGATGTTGAGATCGGGCGGAAGCTCAGTACCGCGGCCGGCGATAGTGTTAAGGGCCAGGCGGGCGACCGCGCGGCACTCGCGCCATAGTTTTTTAACCTCGGCAGGGCGGAGGGTGCCGGCGGGTTGAGCGGGGTGGATGGCGGCGCGCCAAAGGATTTCGTCGGCCATCCAGTTACCGATGCCGGGGAAGCGTTCCTGCATGAGTAAGACGGCTTTAATCGGGGCGCGGGCGCGGCGCTGCAGAAACGCCGCTACGACCTTGGCGCTGAAGGCGGTTGAAAGCAGGGCTGGAGCGATCTGGGTCCACCAAGTAGGGGCGGTGGGCCCGAGGTGGAACTGGATGCGGCCGAACATGCGGGGATCGGAGAAGACCAGGGCGTGCGCGGCGGTGTAGAGGATAAGGTGGTCGTGTTTGCGCGGAGCGTGCGTGGGAGCGAAGACGCTAAGCTCGCCGGTCATTCCGAGGGTTTCGCGGCGGCGTCGGAGGTAGTGAAAGCAGAACGGGTGATCGCGGTGCGCAGGTCGGCGGCCGGCGCGGTGCGGAAGAGTTTTTTGGCGTCGTGGGTGTGGACGCGGATTATCCTCGGTGAGCGCAGTGCAGCTTGGTGCCAGCGTTTGCGAAAAAATTCGGCTTCAGCTAGTTCGGGCATCGGGAGCTACGGGACAAAAGGGTGACGACGAACGAGGCGAACGTTGAGGGAAATCGTCCGCAAAAAAATCAAGTCAGCGTGGCGACGAAGGCTGCGAGGTCGGCATGGATTTCAATACCGGGGAGCGCGTGTTGACGCCAGGTTTCTGCCGTGTGTTCCCCGGTACAAATCGCGATCGAACGGACTCCGGCGTTGAGGCCGGCTTGGGCGTCGCTCGGGCGATCGCCGATCATGGCGCATTTCGCGGGCTCGAGGTCGTGCGCCGCGATCATTTCTTGGATGAAGCGCGGGGAGGGTTTACGGTAGAGGGAAGGTTGGTCGGGCGCTTCAGGGGCGATGCAAAGATCCGTGAAGAGCGGAGAGGCGAGGGCGAGCAACGTCTCCATGCGGGCGTTGACGAGGAGGGTGTCTTCGAGCGTGTAAAGGCCGCGGCCAATGCCTGACTGGTTGGTAAAAAGGAACAGTTTGTAACCGAGTTCACGGGCGCGTTGGAGTGCAGAGCTGACACCGGGGATAAGTTCCACGCCGGCGGGGTCGGCGAGGTAGTGTTTGTCGACGATGATCGTGCCGTCGCGGTCGAGGAAAAGGGCTTTGGACATAAGGCGCGGTGGCGATCAGT
>RGAX01000350.1 GCA_009919985.1 Opitutaceae bacterium | reverse complement strand
TTGAGGTTTGCGAAGGTGGCGCTGATTTGTTGCTCGAGCGCGGCGACGTCGAAATCACCCACGGCTACGATCGTCGTGAGTTCGGGGCGATACCAGGTGTTGTAAAAATCAACGAAAGCCTCGCGCGGGGCTTTTTCGATGACGGGCACCAAGCCGATGGGCAGACGTTTCGGAAGCAGAGTGTCGGCTAGGACGTATTCGAACTGCGCTACGAGTGTGCGGAAGCCGACGGAATCGCGCGTGCGTTTTTCGCTCAGAATGATGCCGCGCTCTTTGTCGATCTCGGTGGGGTTTAGCAGCAAGCCACCGGCGTAATCGGCAAACACGCGCAAGCCCTCGGCGAGCGTGGGTGCGTCGGTCTTAGGGAGCTCGAGCATGTAAACGGTCTGGTCAAACGAGGTGAAAGCGTTGGTGTCGCCGCCGAAGCTCATGCCCATGCGTTGGAAAAATTCGACGAGCGTGCCCGCCGCGTAGTGCTCGCTACCGTTAAAAGCCATGTGTTCGAGGAAGTGGGCGACGCCGCGCTGGCCTTCGGTTTCGTTAAACGAGCCAGCCCCGATGTGGAGCCGGAGTGAGGCGCGATTTTTCGGTTCGTTGTTGTGGAGTAGCGCGTAGCGGACGCCGTTGGGCAAAGTGCCAAAGCGAATCGCCGGATCGGGGCTGAGGTCGCTGCCGACGTGGGCGAACGCGGCGACGGCAAGCTTGGATGCGGTCTGGCTTTCTGGTGCGGACCGTAGCTGCGGCGCAAAAATTCCGACACTTAAAAGTAAAAAACTGGCGGCGTGGCGGGAAAAATGGAATATATTAAGGGGCTGGTAGGGTAAAAGGCGCATGGGCTGACGCTGCAAGTTTGCGAGTGGTACGAAAGGGTAAAATTACGGGAATGAAGAGCTCGCGCTGGTAGATAATCCATTCATCCGTGACTTACTGTGTGGGGAAAAAAGGGTAATAGGTTGGAACCTGCGCTTGCGCGAAGCGGTGGGTTTGGCTGAGTGCTTAGCGGTGCTCTGGCTTTATCGACTCATTTTCCCTTTGGCTTTGTGCCTCGCGCTGCCCGCGTATTTTCGGCGGGCGTGGCGGCGGGGTGGTTTGCGCGAGAAATTCGGCGAGCGCTTGGGTGCACATGCAGCTCAACCGCGAGCGGGGAGGAGGGCACCTTTGATTTGGTTGCAAGCGGTGAGCGTAGGCGAAGTGCTCGCAATCGCGCCGTTGCTCGAACAACTGCATCGTTCAGGTGTTTTGGTTTACCTCACGACTACGACCAGTACGGCCTACAAAATTGCCGCTGAGCGCTATGTGCCCTGGGTGGTCGGGGTGGGGTATTTTCCGGTAGATGCTTGGCCGGTTTCGGCGCGCGCTTGGCGGCGGATTGATCCGGATATGGTGATTTTAACTGAGGGTGAGCGTTGGCCGGAACATCTTCACCAGGCGAAACAACGAGGGGTGCCGGTGATCGCGATTAACGCGCGGCTTTCGGATCGGAGTTTTCGGCGTATGCAATGGTTTCGGCCGGCGGCGCGGCTCATGTTGGCCGGCGTAGATCGGTGGTTGTGCGGTTCCTCGCAAGATGCGGCGCGCTTGCGTGATCTGGGCGTGGCGGATGCGGCTTTGGTAACGACGGGAAATCTGAAATTTGACGTGGCTATCCCGCGACTCGCGCAAGCGGAGCTGGTCGAGTTGCGCCGAGAGTTGGGGTTGCCCGCGGGACT
>RGAX01000349.1 GCA_009919985.1 Opitutaceae bacterium | reverse complement strand
CGAAAGATTAAATCGTGGTGAACAGAAGAGGTGATTGAGGTATCGAAAATTAGAGTGTGTCCAGGTCGACAAGGATTTCGCGAGGGCTGGAGCCATTTTCAGGGCCGACGATCCCTTTTTCTTCCATGAGGTCCATAATGCGGGCGGCGCGGTTGTAGCCGATACGGAGCCGGCGTTGAATCATGGAGGTGCTGGCACGTTTGGTGGATTTTAGGACGTCCAGGGCTTGGTTGTAGAGTTCTTCATCATCGCCGAGGTCGCTGTCGCCTTCGCCTTCGCCGTCTTCTTCGGCGTCTTCGCGGGCGGCGCGGTCGATCTGGGCTTGCACGGCTTCGGCGTATTGCGGCGGGCCGTTTTTCTTTAAGAATTCGACCATGGCCATGACTTCTTCATCGGAGACGAAGGCGCCTTGGGAGCGGACGAGGCGGGAGCTGCCGGGGGGCGAGAAAAGCATGTCGCCTCGGCCGATAAGGGTGTCGGCTCCCTTGGTGTCGAGAATGGTGCGGGAGTCGACTTGGGAGGCGACTTGGAAGGCGATGCGCGAGGGAAGGTTGGCCTTGATGACGCCGGTAATAACGTTCACGGAAGGGCGCTGGGTGGCGATGATCAGATGGATGCCGGCGGCGCGGGCGAGTTGGGCGAGACGGGCGATGCTCGTCTCGATCTCGGCGGGGGCGACCATCATAAGGTCGGCGAGTTCGTCGATGATCGCGACGATGTACGGTAGGCGTTCAGGCACTTCGAGTCCGTCGTCGAGGAGTGGATCAACGCCGTTGAGCGTGGCCTGCGGATCGGGCGGGGGCGGTAAGTCGGGCTTGCCGGCTTTTTTGCGGGTGTTGAAGCCGACGATGTTGCGCACGTTGACCTTGGCGAAGAGTTGGTAGCGTTGCGCCATTTCCCCAAGAAGCCACTTGAGGGCGGCGGGGACTTTTTTTGGCTCCGTCACCACAGGGATGAGCATGTGGGGGAGGCTATTAAAGATTTTGAGTTCCACGACCTTGGGGTCGACCATGATGAGCCGGAGGTCTTTAGGGCTCTTCGAGTAGAGGATCGAGGCGACAATGGAATTGATACAGACGGATTTGCCCGAGCCGGTAGCGCCGGCGATGAGCAAGTGGGGCATCTTGGCCAAGTCAGAAATGAGTGGGGCGCCCGAAACGTCTTTGCCGAGGGCGATGGGGATCTCGGCTTTGGCGTTAGCCCAGTCTTCGCTCTCGAGAAGTTCGCGCATGCCGACAGGCGTGGGGTGTTGGTTGGGGACTTCGACCCCGACCGCGGCTTTGCCTGGGATGGGGGCGAGGATGCGGACGGATTGGGCGCGCATGCCGAGCGCGATATTTTTATCGAGCCCTGCGATTTTTTCGACGCGGACGCCGGCGGCGGGAACGACCTCGTAGCGCGTGATGACTGGGCCGACGTGAATCTCGCCCAGGGTGACATCGACGCCGAATTCGCTCAGAATGCGCAGGAGGTTTTCGGCGTTGGCGCGGTGTTCTTCCTCGCTGTTGCTGGAGGCGGGTTTGGCCTGCTCTTTAAGCAGGGAAAGCGGGGGGAATTCGTAGGTTTTATCGTCGCTTTGAGGGAGCGTGATTTTGGTGGCTTTCTTAGGCTCTTCAGGTTTGACGATGTTGAGTTCGAATTTGCCGGTGGTCGCGACGGTGAGCTCTTTTAGGTTGGTCGCGGTGCCTGCGGCGGGCGGGGTGGGTTTGCC
>RGAX01000348.1 GCA_009919985.1 Opitutaceae bacterium | reverse complement strand
AACATCGGCTATCCGTGGTTAATTCGATTAATCTCGTCCGCGTTTTGACGCAGTGTGTCTATTACCTCTACGCGTGGCTGCAATTGCCCGCCGCGGACCGCCAGCGGGTAGAGTTTGTGGTGCCGACTGGTAATTTTGGTAATATTTTTGCGGGTTGGCTGTTGGCTGAGATGGGCGTGCCGATCTTGGGCTTCAAACTTGCGACTAATCAGAACGATATCCTCCATCGGCTTTTCACCACTGGCGAATATCGGATTGGGGCGGTGCAGCCGAGTTTGGCTCCCTCGATGGATATTCAAGTCGCGTCAAATTTTGAGCGCTTTCTTTATTATGAGCTCGGGGGTGACGCCGCGCAGGTGCGGCAAGTAATGCACACCTTGCAGACGACCGGGGTGCATCGGTTTGCTAATTTTGATCACTCGACCTTCAGCACTTCGCGAGCGACCGATGCCGATATCACGAGTAACCTCCGGCGGGTCTATGAGACCTACGGTTATATCGTCGATCCGCACACCGCCTGCGCATTCCAAGATCTGCATCCTGATCGACTCAGTATTGTGCTAGCGACGGCCCATCCGGCGAAATTTCCGGCGGCAATTGCGGCGGCGGTTGCACAGGAGCCGTTGCATGCGACGCTCGAGGCTCTGAAGTCACGCCCGGTGGTAAAATATCGATTACCCGCCGACGAGGCCGCCATCAAAGCCTTTATCACCGCTCGCGCGGTTTAGAGGAGTGGGGCGAGGAGGCGGGCGATCTCCTCGCCGATTTTTGGCATGAGGCGGCGTTCGTGGCGGGGCTCTGGCATGGGTTTCGAGGCGGCTAAAATTTCCTGGATTTCATGAGCGAGGGCCGCCGCTGCCGTTGGCGAATAGGTGACGGCCCCAATTTCGAAATTAACAAACAAACTGCGCATATCCATGTTGGCTGAACCGAAGAGCCCGGTTGCTTTATCGACGAGCAGGATTTTCGCGTGACACATGCCCGGTTGGTAGAGCGATATTTTTACGCCAGCGGCGTGGAGTTCACGCAAATAGTGTCGGCGGGCGAGGTCGGTGATGCGGTGGTTGGAGCGTGCGGGTACCGCGAGACGCACATCGATGCCGGCGCGGGCTTGGACTAACAGCGAACGAAAGAGCACTTCATCCGGAATGAAATAGGGTGTAACGATCCAGATGCTCCGCTCCGCTTGTTGCACCAGCGAAAGAATGCCCTCGTAGAGCGGGTCACCCGCGACATCTGGTCCGCTGGCTACGATTTGGATTTCGCTTTCCCCGGCAGCCGCAAAATCGGTGGGGGGCAATGCTTGCTGCAGGCGATCGAGGGGTTGGCCACTGGCAAAAGCCCAGTCGGCGAGAAAAATTTCATTGAGCAATTGAACTGCGGGACCCTCGATGACGGCGCCAAAGTCACGCCAGCGCCGTTTGAGCGGGGTCGGCCCCATATATTCAGCGGCGAGATTACGGCCCCCCAGTGCGCCCACCCGGTGATCAAAAATCGCAATTTTTCGATGATTGCGAAGGTTCGCAGAACCGCGGGTAGCGAGGGGGATCACGGGCATGAACGTGACCACTTCACCCCCGGCAACGCGGAGCGGATCGCAGAATCGGCCACTCGTCGTAAAGCAGCCCAGCGAGTCGAGCAGCAGACGAACTTTGACGCCGTCCTGCGCTCGCTCGGCCAGCAGCTTGATGATGCGGCGGCCGACCGCATCGCGACCTAGGATGAAGGTCATGAGGTGAAT
>RGAX01000347.1 GCA_009919985.1 Opitutaceae bacterium | reverse complement strand
CGCGTGAAGCTTCACGCGGCTTGGATAGCTATAGCGCTCGGATGCTTAGAACTTGGCGCCGACCATCACATTGATGAGTCGCGGGGTACCCCAGCCGCCATCGACGCCTTCGCGATAAGCGCGATCGGCGATGTTTTTAACCGAGACCGAGGCCGACCAGTTCTTGTTGGCGAATTTGAAGCGACGGCCGACGCCGGCCTCAAACACCACGAAGCTGGGACGAAGCGCGATGTTGTCTAAGCTTAGACCGATGCCGTCGGGCGAGACCCGCGCGTCGGTGCTAGCCCGCATGCCGCCCGTGAAAAAATAACCCTTATAATCGCCCGATTTGATATCATAGCGCGACCAGAGGGTGACATAATCCTTTGGCACGCCACCCAGCGGCAGACCGACTTGGGCGGGCGTGGAGGATTGCGTGATTTCGTTTTGGATATCGTGCGAATAACCCAGCATGAGCGACCAACTATCGGTGAGAGAGAAATTGAAGTCTGCTTCGATGCCCTTGGATTCAGCGGTGTTGTTATAGATAAACCAAGGTGCCGTACCGAGGGCGTTTTGCTTGGCGTTATCTGTGGCGGCCAGGTGGTCGCGCCGGGTGATGTTATAGCTGAGGGTGCCGCTCGCGCGACCGTCCATCAACGTGGTCTTGATACCGATATCGATCCCGAGGTCATCGATCGGATCGACGGGTTTACCGGAGAAATCGGCGCCGCCGGCAAATTCCGTGGACTTGGTGTAGGTTGCAAACAGAGAGACTTCACCTGTCAGCTTGTAGAGCGCTCCGAATTGGGGTGTCGGGCTAGACAGGGAGGAACGGGCCTCGGCGTTGCCGACTTTTTGAGGATAGAGTACATGGTATCTTACTTCGTTTTGACGCATGCCGTAGAGCAGGCGTAGGTCGCCGTTAAAGAGCTCTTGCTGATTCATGATGAAGTAGCCGGTGGTCTGCGTGATGCGATCGCGTTGCGCCGGCGCTGCGGATACCGTCTTGGAAATTACCCGCGCTGGTGATGATGCCGGGGGTGTATTGCTGCAGGTGCAGCAGATCCTGACCAAATTGCAGGGTGTTTTTCGTGCCCGCAAAATCGAAGCGGTACACGAATTTATTGTTCATGTTGAAGGAGTGGCGGATGTTACCGAAATTACCGAACTGATAATTGATCGAGCCATCAGCGAAGGGCGACTGGTCGTTGCTGATCGTGCGGATTTCTTCGAAGAAATCGCGGGCCCAATTGATGTTGGAGGTAAACACGAGCGAATCGGTGAGTTTGGCGCGGTAGGTCAGGTCAACCGTGTCCGATTCCTGTTCGGACCAAGTATCGGAGCCGTTCAAATAAAGGCGACCCTTGGGGTTAAGGGCGTTCGGGACTTGGATGTTGTAAGTGGCGGTGCCGGGGTAATTGGCCGCGACCCATTGATTGACGGAGAGTCCGCTGGCGATCGCCGCAGCGTTGCCGTAGTACAGGGCGTTGGTCAGGGCGTTATCGACGCCACGTAAATCCGTAAATTTCCAATAGATATGCTCAAGATCGACGTTGAGCTCCTGATTTTTGGTGATGCGGAAGGTGCTAGAAAGCGATTGGTAGTTCTGGCGATTGAACTCATTATTACGCCAGCCACCGCCGTCGGAGGCACCGACGCCAACGCGCACGGCGACTTGCTCGTTAAGCTTATAATTCGAGAACGCGGAGGCTTTCACGTAAGAGGCCGAGCCAAACGCGAAATCCAGCTCCGTGGAATTGCCGTCAAAGTTCG
>RGAX01000346.1 GCA_009919985.1 Opitutaceae bacterium | reverse complement strand
GGTAGCGCGCGAGCTCAAGCGTAAGCGCATGCACGGGACCATGATCATAATATAAAGCGTCGCCGGTGTTGACGAAAAAATCAGGTTTGAGCGCGAGCATTGCCGGATAAATCGCAAAACCATCGGGCCGTTCGCGGTCTTCGTATTGCTGGCAACTCATGACGCAAAACGTGGCGCTCACTTCGGCCTTCGCGTCGGGCGCGGTGACAAAACCGCCTGTCGTCGTGCTGGTCGGAGCCGCATCGGCGGACGCGCGATCTTCGACGACGATCTCGTAACGCGTCGCAGGTGCGAGGGCGCTGAGCGCAAACGTCGCCGTAAAATCACGCGCGGGATCGACGTCGCGCCACGCGGTGGAAGACCACGCGTTTTGCCCGGCGCTGCGGTAGCGTACGCGCGTTTGGCCGGGCGCGCCGACGGCAGCGCCGCGGATAGAGCCGAGATCAGCGCCCGTGGGAAACGTGATCACGGGGCGGCCATTAGGGTACGCGGCATTGTCGCGTAGGCGGAGCACTTCACCCGTCGCGCGATCGAAAATTTGCGTGATCGGCAAAGGCCGGTCATCGGCCGCGCGTTCAGCGTCGCGCGTGATCCGCGTCCACACGGTAATTCCAGTAGCGGAGGGCTAGGTGAGTTTGAAGCCCGTAGCTTGGTGCGCTCCGGCCGTAGCCACTAGGATGCCGAATAATAACAAAAACGAGACGGAGCGGCGGAGACACATGGAGGAAAAATTTACGCGGGCTGGGTTTTGGTGGAAGTCGGACGTTCGACTTTTACGCCGAGATCGCGCAATTTCGAGCGCAACGTTGCGGTGTCGACCTGTTGCACGGGCAAATCGCCTCGCAGCGCCATCGCCGCGGCGACGCCGGAAGCCTCGCCGAGCGTCATCCAGACCGGTTCCATGCGGATCGAAGTCATCGCGATGTGGCTCGCCGAGCAACAGACCGGGACGAACAAGTTGCGACATTCGCGGGCGGTGGGCGTGATCGCGCGATAAGGAATCTTGTAAATGCCGCGGTGCGTTTCCTCAAGATAGAGCATCGAGTAATCGCCGCCTTGGAGCGCGATTTTTCCGTCGATCGGGTGCATCGCGTAGGGCCAATCGTCGACGCCGTAAGAGGCGAGGCCGACGGAATCGCTGGGGTCGGTTTTACCTTCCATGTCCTTTTGCGTGACGACGTAGCTGGAAACCATGCGCCGCGCTTCGCGGATGTAGAGTTGGTGCGGCCAGCCGGCGGTGTCGTCGAATTGACCGGGATCGAAGCCTGCGATGCGGGCGCGCTCTTTGAGTTTTTCCGGGGCGGAAGAATCGGTGCGCAGGAAGTGTGTGATGCCGCGCAAGAAATCTTGGTGGAATTTCCAGATACGAGCGCGCTCGGGCCAGTCGCCGTCGGGATAGGCGGCGTTGCAGCCGAAAACCGTGGGGGCGATCAGGCTGCGCGAGAGATTGCCGGCGCCGGGATAATGGATGCCGCCGGTGGCGACCTCGTATTCGCCGAGTTTGCGCATGCGCCGGCCGTTGAGGTTGAGTTTTTTCGTAAACGCGCGGCGGTAAATCTCAAAGGTAAACGGGTCGTAATCGTCGGGCGGCTCGATGGGAATTTGGTTTTTCTCGAGCGTAAATTTCCAGCGAAAGCCGTAACCCATGGTGAGTTTGTCGGCGCTGCCGATTGGGCCGGGCGTGTAATCCTGCAAAAGGGGGAGGAGCCTGCTGCGCGGATCGCCGGGTACAACGTAAGGGTCGATGTCGTAGACGGC
>RGAX01000345.1 GCA_009919985.1 Opitutaceae bacterium | reverse complement strand
TAGACCGAGCAAAATACTAAGATCACTATTCTGGTTCTGGAGTAATTCCTGCCGCCAGTCCGCGGCAAACTCCTCTTCGAGATCAGGTACTTGGGGCGTCACGGCCAAAGTCGGCTGGAGTTCATCCGCGGCCGCCTTAATCGCATCGAGCAGCGGGGCCACCGCCTCCAAATTCAACTTAACTTCGACCCGTTTCATGCGGCTTCGAGCACGGCCGTGAGATGCCACTGTTGAAGGGTAAAAACATAAGCCTCGGCCGGCTCGCGCGCGCCCGTCCAGAGCAGCGAACGGCCGCGCTCATGCACTTCGAGCATATGCACGCGGGCCTTAGCTTCCGACCAGCCAAAAACCTTTTTGAAAATCATAACCACATAAGACATCAAATTGACGGGATCATTCAGCACGACCACGTGCCACTGGGGCGCCAACTGCGGCTGCAACGCCGTCGCAGCGAGCGGTTCAGATTGAGGCTGCGCACTGACGACGATCATGCCTGGCCCGCCGCTTGGCGCACCGCCGCGGTAATCACGGTCGCCGCGTCCACGATGGCGACCTTGCTAACTTCCTTCACGGTGCGCCATTTCATTTCAAAAATCCCTTCCTTCAGGCCGCGGCCGCCGACCGTCAAACGCAGCGGCAGTCCAATGAGGTCAGCATCCTTAAATTTTACCCCCGGCCGCTCCGCGCGATCATCGATGAGCACATCCGCGCCCGCGGATTCCGCCGCCTGCGCTAATTGCAGACACAGCGCGCTAGCGGCTGCGTCCGCCGGATCCAAATTAACGACCAACACCTGCCACGGAGCCACGAACCAAGGCCAAATGATGCCATCAGCATCATTACTTTGCTCGATGACGGCTTGCAGCGTGCGGCTGATGCCAATGCCGTAACATCCCATGATCATCGGGTGCGATTGCTTTTGATCATCAGTGTAAACGGCTCCGAATTTCTCCGAATATTTTGTGCCGAGTTTGAAAATATGCCCGACCTCAATGGCGCGCGCGATTTGGAGCGGCTGACCTGACTTGGGATCAGGTTCGCCGGCTCGGACAGTGCGAAAATCACCCCACGAGGTAATCGCCAAATCGCGGACCACATTGACGTGGCGCACGTGACAGCCCTCTTGATTGGCCCCGGTCGTGCCGTTGCCAATTAAACGAATAGCGTGGTCCGCAAAAATCCCTGCGAGGGCGGTGGGATTTTTAATGGTTCCCTTAATCGCCCCAAGGCTGCCTGGCTTAGCGCCCAGCACGGGCTCGATTTCTTCAGCGGTCGCCTGGCGCCAGAGCTGAAAGCCCAACGCGCCGAGTTTAGCTTCCTCGAGATCATCGCAACCGCGGAGAATCACGAGAAACGGTTTGCCGTCACCCATATAGACGAGCGTCTTGAATTGCTGATCCGCCGCCACGCCGTAGGGCGCCGCCGCCAGCGCCGCAATCGTGACGACGCCTGGCGTCGGAAATTGTTCGAGCGCCCCGTTGGGCGCCGCATCCGCAAAATCTTTGGGCACGAGCCCACTCGTGGCCTTCTCCCGATTAGCGGAATAACCGCTGGCGTCACAGTACACGATATCATCGTCGCCCACGGGCGCCGGCACCATGAACTCGTGGGAGAAACTCCCGCCCATCACGCCCGTATCGGCTTCGACCGCGATTGTCTTCAAACCACAGCGCAGGAAGAACGCCGCATAGGCGCGCTTCATCTTGTGGTAACTCTCAGTCGCCCCTTCGTCGGTCGCGTCGAAGCTATAGGCGTCCTTCATGATAAATT
>RGAX01000344.1 GCA_009919985.1 Opitutaceae bacterium | reverse complement strand
TCTACGTGCGCGAAGCCCGCCGCATGACTGGCGCCTACATCATGACCGAGCACAACTGTACGGGCCGCGCCGTCGCCCCCGATCCCGTCGGCCTCGGCGCCTACAACATGGATTCGCACAACACCCAGCGCTACGTCGATGCCAACGGCTACGTCGCCAACGAAGGCGATGTTCAAGTCAAAGTACCTTCGCCCTACCCGATCGCCTACGGCGCAATTACCCCGCGCGCCACCGAATGCGAAAATCTGCTCGTACCCGTCGCCCTCTCAGCCACGCACATTTCCTACGGCTCGATCCGCATGGAACCCGTTTTCATGGTCCTCGGCCAAAGCGCCGCCACCGCCGCCGCCCAAGCGATCACAGAAAAAACTTCCGTTCAAAAAATCGATCGTATGCGCTTCCGCGCCCAGCTCCTCGCCGACAAACAAGTCCTCGCTTGGACCCCGCCACCACCCGCCGCGAAGAAAAAATGAGCGGACGCCAAAAACGCAGCCCGCCTCGCTAGGATCATAAAAATCATCGCGCCCCCGCTCAGCGACGATTACAATTGGAATTGGCGTACACTCGCGATCTGAGGCTCGCCCAAAACCTCATTTCGCGGTGGCTGACTTCGTGTAAAATTTTTCATGCGCCAGCAGATTGAACTGGTGCACTGCCAAGCCCAATTCCGCGAACATCGCCTCCGCCGCCGCATCGCCGCCGCCCGCTTCCATCCGTCGTTGCGTCCGGCGAAAACGATCGCCCAGCGATCGCGTTTCATCGGTATCACCCAAGTCATACAAAAGCCGACGAATATGGTCCGCCTTTCGCCGCGCTTTCTTTACCAAACTTAGCGCCGAAGCCTCCTCGATCCGGCCCGCATGTACATCCTTGTAAACCCCGCACTCAAACGCACGACATTGCCCCGGACGATCCGCGTAAACCCGACAAGCTCGATCCGCGCACAATGCCGCACACGGTTGACGAAAATAAGTAACCGCCGCCCGGCCGCGCGTGACCGCCAACGGTAAACCCAGCGCCTTCAATTTCTTCGCATCCTCGTCCGCGCCCAACTGGACGTTATCAAAAAGCGACCCATCACAGCACAGACCGCACGCCAAGCACAGGTTTTCCGCAGAGTTCACGCCCTACCATCCCGCCACCCACCGACGAAGCGCAAGCCGAGGTTACAGCGCCCCTACGCGAGCAGCGCGCCCTGTTTTTCTTAAATCTTGCTCCCACGCCTCAACTCGAAGACTATTCCGCTCGAGTCTGCGGCTATAGTTTAGTGGTAAAACTCCACTCTTCCAAAGTGGTCTCGTCAGTTCGATTCTGACTAGCCGCTCCACTCCAGTTTTTACAATTGCTCGCGCCTTAACAATTGGGCGCGTTTTTATTTCGGCCCCGTTCAATCAACATGGCTACTCCCTACCTTCCTGCCAACGAGCGCTACGACCGCCCCGCCCTTTACCGCCGCTGCGGCCGCAGTGGCGTCAAACTTCCACTTATTTCACTCGGACTCTGGCACAATTTCGGCGACGTAGATGCCTTCGCCACTGGACGTGCCATTGTCCGCCGCGCCTTTGATCTGGGCATCACTCATTTCGATCTCGCCAACAACTACGGCCCGCCGCCCGGTTCTGCTGAGGAAAATTTCGGTAAGCTCCTCCGGCTCGATCTCGCCGCCCACCGAGACGAACTCATCATTTCCACCAAGGCTGGCTACTCCATGTGGCAAGGCCCCTACGGTGATTGGGGCTCCCGTAAATACCTCCTCGCCTCGCTCGACCAATCGCTGCGCCGCATGGGACTC
>RGAX01000343.1 GCA_009919985.1 Opitutaceae bacterium | reverse complement strand
TGAAGTCGAGCTCGCGAATCCGACCTATGTGGAGATCTTCGCCGACCCCAAGGATTTCGCGGTGCGGACCTTCGGCATGCCGGATGTTGCGGGATTCTTGGGCGTGTGCTTTGGCCGGGTGGTTACCGCCAACAGCCCGGCAGCCCACGGTGGCCGGGCGACGAATTGGGAGGCGGTGTTGTGGCATGAATTTTGCCACGTCGTGACGCTGCAAATGACGAAGAACAAAATGCCGCGCTGGTTGAGCGAAGGCATCTCGGTCTATGAGGAACGGCAAGCGAGCCGGGCCTGGGGCATGCGGATCAATGTAGAATACCGAAAGATGATTTTGGACGGCGATATGGCGCAGATCGCTGGTTTGAGCGCCTCCTTTCTCGCTCCGAAGTCGCCGCGGCACCTGCAATTTGCCTACCTTCAGTCGTCGCTCGTGGTTGAGTTCATCATTTTGCGCCATGGCATCGACACACTGCGGGGCGTGCTGCGCGACCTCCGCGGTGGCATCGAAATTAATGCGGCGCTCGCCAAGAACGTGGCGCCGTTGGACACGTTGGAAAAAGAATTTGCGGTTTATGCCCGCGAGAGCGCTGAGCAGCTGGCGCCGAAGTTGAATTTCGAAAAGCCACCGGCGGAGCTGATGCTGGCGACGGCGAACGCGATCGAGGTCGCCGCGTGGGAGTCCACCCATCCCGATAATTCTTGGCTGATGATGAAGCGAGTGCGGGAGCTGACGGGTAAGAAAAATTGGGCCGAAGCCCGCACCTTGCTTGAGCGCCTCGTGAATCTGTTTCCCACGGCGAAGGGTGCCGACAGCGTTTACATCCATTTAGCCGCAGTCCTGAAAGAAACGGGTGACAAAAATGCGGAACGAGACGTGTTGACCGCATGGACAGCCATCGATGATGAAGCCACGGACGCCTACCAACGCCTCACGGAGTTGGCGATCGAGGCCAAAGATTGGCCGGCCGTGAAGCGTAACGCCGAGCGCTACCTCGCGGTAAATCCGCTCGTGGCTCCGCCGTGGCGCTCGCTCGCGCAAGCGAGTGCGGAGGCTGGCGATACCCCAGGTGCGATCGCCGCGTGGCGCACGCTGCTGCAACTCGGCGCGGCCGATCCCGCCGGAGGGCATTTTCAACTTGCGCAGTTGCTGCGGAAAAATGGCGAGACGGCCGAAGCGCGCGCGCAGACGCTGCTCGCCCTCGAAGAGGCGCCGCGTTTCCGCGAGGCGCTGTCGATGTTGCAGCAACTCAGCCGCGAGGAGAAAAAGTGAAACGACTGGTTCCGCTTTTCTTTTTGTTCCTCGTGCTCGCGGGCATGGTGGCGGCGCAGTTGCGGGGCCAATCGCAATCGACCAAGGCCTTGCCTCCCGGCCTGGCACGTCGGGTTGCTTCGGGTGCTCTCCTGCAATTCACCACCCACCTGGACTTTTTCTACCGGGGAGTTCCAGCCTTGGGATTCTACGGCCTGTTTCCGCCAGCCATCCAAAGCTATAGCTGCTCAGGGAGCACCTACTGGATGTTCGGTTGGCGGAGAATGTTTCGCGCTGGCAAAGCCCACGGCTGCGCAGAATCGGTGGAAAATTCACGCTCAGAAATTTAACGGCACTCTGAACGGACCGCTTTTCAGCAGCGTCTTGGAGTTTCGCTGGACCCTCAAAACGAGAACTTATTTCAGAGGCGTTAAATCGCGTCTTTTGTTTCTCGCGTGAATCCAGAGGCCTACAAAAAATTAATCCCGCATCGAGAGGTTCTTGATACGGGAAAAATGGCGGAGAGGGAGGGATTCGAACCCCCGGT
>RGAX01000342.1 GCA_009919985.1 Opitutaceae bacterium | reverse complement strand
CATCCGCGGCAGGGTGCGCTGAGTCAGAAAACGACCGGTTTCGTCGATGACAAGAAACCGGCGGTCACCCACGAGGCCGTGGGCATCAATTTGAGCGGAGGAAACTGCGCAACCGCCAAGAGATTTAACCGGGTAGAGAAAAAGGCCGCTGAGGCGCATCCAAGAAACTCAGCGCACGCCGTGAAGTTTGGCAATCATGGGCTCCGGCGTGTGCGTTCACCATCAGTGTTTTTCTAGCGTATCGAATCAGGCGCGCAGGGGGAGGGCATCATTTGACATCCTCCCGGCCTTAAAAGGCCGGGATTCCCTTTGCCTGCGTGGGTAAAATGACCAAGCTTTAAGGGTTTTTCTATCGAATGAACGCGCTCACAAAACCTGTCGCGATAGGATCGCGTTTTTGGCCCATTGGGCCGGCTTAAAATCACGCAGCAATTTTCTTGGCCTTGTTGTAGATGATCAAGTTTGCGTAGCGGGCGAGGATGCGGTCGCGGCGTTGGCGGGCGCTGACGATGTCCGTGGTCCGTAATGAGCGGCGGATGCGCTTCTTAATGTAGGCGCTCGGGTAAAGCGTGTAGTGAATGAACCGCGTGCCGTTGTTGTCCCATATGTGATGATCGGGGTTGTCCATGCGGACGCGGATGCTCAGGGGGGGCGAAAGGAGAGGCTCCTTGCCATGATTTTTTAATTTTCGCTCGGGCGTGGATATTTCATTAGTCACAATTTTCGCCGATAGGTCACGAGATAGAGCTGGGAACCGGCCGGGCTCGCGAAGACGACGGGGATGGTGCCGTCTAGGCCATAGCAAATGCGCAGGAGCTCCCCCTTGCGTTGGAAAATCGCTGGGATGGTGCGGCCGGCATTGGGCCCATGGGTTCCGCGGAGGGTCAGCGGGTGATGCGGATCGCCAAGTGTGAACGAAAACGTGTAATGACCTCGGTCGGCCATCTCACCGCTGTAGTAAACAGCGTAGCGATCCAGCGTCAGTTGAATGGTCGTGTTGTCGACCAGCAGTGGGTGCGCGGGCTCTCCGGCAAGTTCTGCACGGACCATTTTCCAAGTTCCTTTGAGGGGATGATCGGACGGAGCGGTGCTGGAGTGAAGTGATTCGACCATGATCAGCTGCGTTTGGTGATTTCGCGAGCGGTGGATTCGACTACGCTGGGAGAAGTTAGCTCCTTGGCGCCTTTGGCGCCGAGCTCAGCGAATTTGCGCGCACCGGGTAAGACGGTTCCTTCGAAGGAGCCGACAGCGGTGTTATAGCCACGAATAGCGACATCCAGGCCGCGGCCAACCTTTTCGAGGTTCTCGGCGAACGTGGAGATGCGGTCGTAGAGTTGGCGGCCGAGAGCGCTGATCTCGTCGGTATTCTTGGAGACGGCTTCTTGGCGCCAACCGTAGGCGGCGGCTTTGAGCAAAGCGATCAGAGTTGTGGGCGTGGCGAGAAGGACGCGGCGGGTGAGGGCCCGGTCCATGAGGCTCGAATCAGCCGTAAGGGCTGCGGTGAGGAAATGGTCGCCCGGAAGAAAGAGAACGACGAACTCGGGTGCGGGTTGAAATTGCTCCCAGTAATTTTTGGCGCCAAGGGCGTCGATATGGCCTCTGACTTTTTGGGCGTGGTCGGCGAGGCGGGCGGCGCGGGTAGGTTCGTCAACGGCGTCAACGGCGGCGCGGTAGGACTCAAGTGGGGCTTTGGCATCGACGACGATACGCTGCCCACCGGGGAGGCGAACGACGAGATCGGCGCGGAAGCCGCCGGCCTCGGCAGTTTCCTGTTCCGAGAAATCGCAATAAGGGAGCATGT
>RGAX01000341.1 GCA_009919985.1 Opitutaceae bacterium | reverse complement strand
GCCGCCTCCAACTCCGCCCTCGAGCTCGCTACCGGCGAATTCATCGCGCTGCTCGATCACGACGACGAACTCACCCCCCACGCCCTCTACGAAATCGCCTGCGCTCACAACGCCGACCCGACCACCGACTTCTTCTACTCCGACGAAGACAAAATCGACGAAGAGGGCCATCGGCACGAACCCTACTTTAAACCTGATTTTCTGCCCGATCTGTTCCTCGGGCAAAACTACACGTCGCACCTCACCGTTTACCGCGCTTCACTCATGCGACAGGCCGGCGGATTCCGCGTCGGCTACGAAGGCTCACAAGACTGGGACCTCGCCCTACGTGTCGTCAGCCTCATGCCCGATCACAAAAAAATCCGGCACATTCCTAAGATTCTCTATCACTGGCGCGCCATCCCCGGCTCCACCGCCCTTCTTTCCAGCGAGAAAAACTACCCAGTCAAAGCCGCAAAAAAAGCGCTCACTGACCACTTCGTTCGTCTCAAACAAACCGTCGAACTTATCCCCGTACCCGGCGACCACTGGCGCGTAAAATATCCGCTACCCGCGAAACCTCCGCTTGTCTCGCTACTCATCCCTACGCGCAACGGCCTCAAATTCCTTAAGCGCTGCGTCGATAGCATCCTCGATAAAACCACATACCCAAATTACGAGATCCTCATCATCGACAACGGCTCCGACGATCCCGCCACGCTCGCCTATTTCAAAGCGATAGCGGCCAAAAAATCCGTCCGCGTCATTCCCTACGACGCGCCCTTCAATTACAGCGCGATCAATAATTTCGCCGCGAAACAAGCCAAGGGCACCGTCCTCGGCCTCCTCAATAACGACCTTGAAGTCATCCACGCCGATTGGCTCGACGAAATGGTCGCTCAGTCGCTCCGCCCCGCCATCGGCTGCGTGGGTGCGATGCTTTATTACCCCAATGACACCGTGCAACACGCCGGCGTGATCATCGGTCTCGGCGGGGTCGCCGGCCACGCGTTCCGCGACTTCAACCGTGGCACGGAAGGCGTCTTCAATCGTGCGCGCCTTGTCCAAAACTACGGCGCCGTAACCGCTGCATGCTTACTCATCCGCAAAGAAATTTTCGACCAAGTTGGCGGCCTCGACGAAAAACACCTCGCTGTGGCCTTCAATGACGTCGATTTCTGCCTCAAAGTCCGAGCCGCTGGGTACCTCAATCTTTGGACCCCATTCGCCGAACTCTACCACCACGAATCCGCCAGTCGCGGAGTAGAAGACACGCCCGAAAAACACGAGCGCTTCCGCGGCGAAGTGGAAACGATGATGAAGCGCTGGGAGAAAGAGCTGAAACACGATCCAGCCTACAACCCCAACCTCACGCTCGAGCTGACCGACTTTACCCTCGCCGCGCCCCCGCGCCCTTGGGTGCCTTGAGGTTATCCTCCGCGCACTAGGCGCGGAGCATCAACCGATGAAATTCGCCCTCGATACGCCGCTTGCAGACGCCCCCTGCGATCCCCTCGCGCTACCGGTCGAGGGTTGGATTTACCTCGGTGCTGACCAAGCTAAGATCATCTCCGTTGAGGCCTTACTCAACGGAGTAGCCATCGGCGCCACTACGCAGCTCACCGTCCGCACCGACGTTAACACCACCCATGCGCTCCCGCCGCAGACCGAGACGGCCTTCCGTTTTTTTGGTTACGCCGCCGCGCCCAAGTTTGGCGGTGCCGGCCGTATGACCGTTTTAGTGCACTTAAGTGACGGCGGCCCGCCCATCACTATGGCCGATCACTCCATCCACGTGATCTATCAAGATCACCGCCAAAATCCTTTTGGTGTTCTGCTCACGCCAGAAC
>RGAX01000035.1 GCA_009919985.1 Opitutaceae bacterium | reverse complement strand
ATTAGCATTAAATTGTAACCTGAATGTTAAAATAGCGTTGCCCATAACTTGTTTAGCCTGTTGGATATACTCAAATTAAACTGACACTACTTTCCGTCAGCTAGTTTTTTCACCACCACAAACCTAGCATATAAATGAATAATAAACGATTCGATAGCTTGCGTGCGCCGCTCAGCGCTCTGATTGCATCCGCGAGTCTCACGGCCTCTGTCGCTACTGCGGCGCTGACTGTGGCACTTCTCGCCTTTGGTTCTTCGATGGGTTACGCTCAAAGTAACACTGAAGGCTACATCTTCGGCGCGGGCGCTCCTGCCGGTTCCACGGTTTCGGCGGTCAGTCTCACGACGGGCCAAAAGCGCGACGCACTGGTTGATACCTCGGGTAACTACCGCATCTCTTCCCTGCCGGTCGGTGATTACAAAGTCACCCTCAAGGCCAAGGGTCAGCCCGACCAAGTCGTGGACAACGTCAGCGTTAATCTCGGTACCGGTTCTTCGGTTCGCTTCGGCTCCAAGTCCGATGTGATCTCGCTTGAGAAATTCAGCGTCAGCGCGGGCTCGGTTTCCCCAATCGACGTCTCCTCGGTTGAATCCGTCACGGTGTTCAACCAGCAGGTCATCAAGCAACTCCCGGTGGCTCGCAACACCACGGCGGTCGCGCTTCTCGCGCCTGGAACCACTCAAGGTGTCTCCGCCTTCGGTAATCTCGCCTCTTTCGGCGGTTCCTCCGTCGGTGAAAACGCTTACTATGTTAACGGCTTCAATCTCACCAACGCCCGCAACGGTCTCGGTGGCGCTAGCGTGCCCTTCGAATTTTACGACCAGTTCCAAGTTAAGACCGGTGGCTATGGTGCCGAGTTCGGTCGTTCGACCGGCGGCGTGATCAACACCACCACCAAACGCGGTGGTAACACCTTCAAGGCCGGCGCGAATATTTACTACGAACCCGAGCAGCTCGTTTCCCGCTCACCCAGCGTCAACCAGCCCAACGGCTCCCCTTACATCAACCGCACGCGTAGCGACTCCAGTTCGCTCAACGCTAATGTTTACGCCAGCGGCGCGCTCATCAAAAACAAGCTGTTCTTCTACGGTCTCTATAACGCCCGTGATAACAAGTCCGAAGGTGCTGGCGTATCGACTTACAGTCGATCCCGCAGTAAGGATCCGTTTTACGGCGCCAAGCTCGACTGGAACGTGAGCGATAACCACAGCTTCGAACTCACCGCTATCTCGGACAAACGTAAGACCGAAACCGAGACCCTTGGTTACACTTACGCCACGGGTGCTATCGGCGCCTCCAATGGTATCTCCGAAGCCAAGCGCGGCGGTAAAGATTACATCTTCCGCTATTCGGGGAAACTCACGGAAGACTTCAATCTCTCCGCCCTCTACGGCAAGAGCACGGCTAACTTCACGGATGCTGGCGCCGGTGACAGCATTCCTTACGTTCTCGATGCCCGTTCTGGCACCGCGATTCTTATCAGCAAGGCGACCACCGCTCAGCCCACCACGCTCCAAGACTCGCGCAAAGCGATGCGCATTGATGGTGACTACAGCTTCAAATTTGCCGGTGCTCACCAGCTCCGCTTCGGTCTCGATCGCGAAGACAATACCTCCAACACCCTCCAGGCCTATTCCGGTGGCGTCTACTGGCGCTATGTCGTCACGGCCCCAGGCAAAACCCTCGCCAACGGCGGCATCGTCCCTGCAGGAGTGACCGAATACGCCCGCAAGCGTATCTACGCCAACGGCGGCGCCTTCCAAACTCTCACCAACGCCTACTACGCCGAAGATAACTGGAAGCTCCTCGATGACCAATTGCTCCTCAGCCTCGGCCTCCGCAACGAAGGCTTCGATAATCGCAATTCGGAAGGCGCGACCTTCGTAAAGATCAACAATCAGCTCGCTCCTCGCTTGGGCGCTTCCTTTGACGTGGAGAAGAACGGTAAATCCAAGATCTTCGCCAACTACGGTCGCTATTACCTACCCATCGCCACCAACACCAACATCCGCCTCGCCGGTGGCGAAACCTACTACGAAGAATATTATGCCCTAACCGGCGTTAAAGCCGACGCCACGCCGAATATCGGCGCCCAAATTGGTGGCCGCAATGTGTTCGCCACCGGTGAAATCCACAATCCTCTCGAGATCGTCGACCGCAACATCAAGCCCATGTATCAAGATGAATACATCCTCGGCTACCAGAAGCAGGTTAATAAGGATTGGACCGTCGGCATCCGCGGTACCTATCGCAACGTCGGTCGCTTCATCGAAGACGAAGCCATCGACGAGACGCTCAACGCCTACGCCGCCAAGAATAACATCAAGGGCTTCGCTGCCGGTGGTAACGACTATTACGTCCTCACTAACCCTGGTCAGCCCATGACCACCTATGTGGACTTCGGTGATGGCAAAGGCCTTCGTGCTGTCAGCTTCACTCCCGCGGAACTCAAATTCCCCAAGGCCAAACGCGAATATGTCGGAGCCGAAGTCTTTTTTGAAAAAGCCTACAACGGCAAGTGGATGCTCCAGGGCTCCTACACCCACTCCTACAGCTGGGGTAACGACGAAGGCTCCGTGCTCTCCGACAACGGCCAGACCGATGCCGGCCTCACCGTCCTCTTCGACCATCCCGGCCTGATGGATCACAGTAACGGCTACCTCGCCAACGACCGCCGTCACAAGTTTAAGCTCTTCGGTGCTTATAACCTCACCAAGGAATTCCAACTCGGCGGCAACTTCCGCCTCGAGTCCGGCACGCCTAAGAACGCCCTTGGTTTCCACCCCACGGATCCATTCGCTGCCCAATACGGCGCCGCTTCCTTCTTCTCCAACAGCAAAGCCACCCCGCGTGGCTCCGCGGGTCGCACGCCCTGGAACAACCAGATCGATTTGACCTTGAAATATCGTCCCCGTTGGGCCGCCGACAAACTCGGCTTCGGTTTGGATGTGTTTAACGTCCTCAACCTGCACACGGCCACCGAATATAATAATGTCGCCGAGACCGGCCTGAACGTCTCCAGCCCCACTTACAACCTGCCTACGTCCTTCCAGACCTCGCGCTACGTTCGTATCAGCGTTTCCTACGATTACTAAGCAACGGCGCGCGAGCGCCTCGCTTTAATCAACTTTACAAGGCGGCCGGATCATCCGGCCGCCTTTTTTGTGCCCACCCGCTTCAATTTCCCCGCCTTGTCATGAGTGCCGCGTGACGCCTTGCTTTTTAATCTCAGATGCACGTCACGGTTGAACGCTTCTTTATTTCCCCGGGCCACAATTTTTTCGGCCGGCGCAGTCTGCCAGCTGGTACGCATCCCACCGCCGAACCCGCGACGATCCGCTGCCGCGCCGGCTGGGGCATAGAGGGAGATCGCTTCTACGGCTACCGGCCGGATTACAACGGGCAAATCACGTTTTTCTCGGCTGAAACGCTCGGAGTGTTGCGTGCGCATTTCACGTTGCCGACGCTTTCGGAGGGCGTGTTGCGACGTAACGTGCTTCTTGGCGGCATCGACCTAGCCACGCTTATCGGCCGCACCTTTACGCTAGGCGGCATAAGTTTTGCGGGCACAGGCGAGGCGCGGCCCTGCCACTGGATGAATCACGCCGTCGCCCCGGGCGCCGAGGAATGGTTAAAGGGCAGGGGAGGGCTGCGCGCGCGGATCCTCACCGATGGTGAACTCTCACTCGGCGCGACGGAGCTGACCTTAGCCGAGAAAATTCCTCAGCCAGATCACCCCGCTCGTTTCATCCGCGAACGCACCGTCGAGCTGCGCTTCGAAGGCGGCGTCTAGTGCGCGTTTAAATTCCGGGCCGGGCTTTTGGCCGAGTGCCATCAAATGCCGTCCGAGCATGAGCGGTTGCGGCGCGAGTTGCGCCAGTTGCAGGCGCTGCGCGTGCGCGGTGAGCGCGGTGATGCGTGCGATCGTCTCGGGCGACTCTAATGGCGGACGGCCGCGACTATCGGCGAGCATGATGCACGCCAGCTCATCCATGGTGGCCGGTTGTAGGCGTCGCGCGAGGCGCCGCATGGCGTTGTCGGAAAGTGGCGCGCTGTTGCGATCGTGCGCGTGGTGATTTTCCACTAGCGCGCGTACCGGCGCATCGAAGCGCAAGGGCGCTCCAATCCGCCGTAAAAATTGCTCCGCGAGCGGTCCGCCTGCCGCCGCGTGTCCTGGACTCAGCCAGCGCAACACCCCGTCTTTTTCAGCGCGTACCGTGGTCTTTACCTTCCCGAAATCATGGGCTAAAACCGCCCACATCAGTATAGAATTTCGTTCTGCCCCGCGGGCGCGCTCGTTCTCCATCAGCGCTTCTAGGCAAAGTTGCGTGTGGGTAAACACATCTCCTTCCGGATGCCACGCCGGCTCTTGCAGAGTGCCGCGCAACGCCGCGATTTCCGGAAAATGCACCAGCCACCCCGTCGCCTCAAGCACTTCGAGCCCGCGCGCCGGCCTGACCGCTTGGTTCGCCCATTTCTCCCACTCGCCCCAGACACGCTCTACTGGCAATTCCCGAAACGTGTCCACGATCTGCCGGCTCAACGCCGCCGTCTCTGGCGCGAGCGTGAAGTCAAAACGCGCGGCAAACTGCATGGCGCGCAATACCCGCAGCGGATCCTCCCCAAACGCAGCGCTAGTGTGTCGCAACACCCGCGCCTGTAAGTCCGCCGCGCCACCGTGTGGATCCATTAACGTGTCCGTAAACGGATCATATGCGATCGCATTGACGGTGAAATCCCTCCGTGCCGCCGCATCTGCGTCGCTTAATTCTGGGTCCGGTTCCACTGCGAATCCCCGATGCCCCGCACCCGTCTTCGATTCCCGTCGCGGTAAACTGAAATCATATTCGGCGCCGCTGGTTTTGCCGCGCACTTTGATCACGCCGAAACTGCGCCCCACCACATCTGTTGGCCCGAAAGGCGCCAGCGCGCGATGCAACGTCTCGAAATCCACTTGGCCAACCTCGATGTCGAAATCTTTTGGCGCGAGCCCCAGCAACCCATCGCGCACGCCACCCCCAACCAAGCGCGGTCGACCAACGTGGCGCACCGCATCGAGCATCGCCCTGAGCTCCTCGGGAATCTGTGGCGCAAACCGCATCATTTTTTTTTCGACTCGACCCCGCGTGCCGCCGCGATCACGCAACCCCAGCCGATCAAAAACGAGATACCGCCCAACGGCGCCGTTGAAGCCCCGAGCCAACTCGGCGCCTTCAACGCTAAACAGTAGAGCGACCCCGAAAAAAGAAACACCCCGGTCAACCACCACCGCACTGCCCAACCGATTCGCCGCGCCGCCGCGCTCGCACCCGTGCTGACCTCCAACCAAATCGCTGCGGCGAGAATAGCCACCGCATGCAGCAAGTGATAATGCACGGCGGTTTCCCAGCGATCCCGCGTGCCGAGCTCAGTGAGTTGCGCGCGCAACGCATGCGCGCCGAAAGCACCGAGCGCGACCCCGCTCAGCCCCAAAATGCCAGCGATCAACAGCGCGCGGGAAGGTTTCATGGCCGCCACGCTCTCAGAAATGCGCCGAGAAACAAGTTCACGCTGCGTCTCAGAACGGGTTAAATGAAAAGGTGAATAAGGCATGAAAAGAGCGTGAAATGAGGCATTGACACGGTCTTTGCGAAACCTAGTTATTAACCCCTTTTCCCATGAAAACGTTTCTCGCCAAGAAGGAGACTGTGCAGCCCAAGTGGCATCTGATCGATGCCGAAGGCGTGCCGCTCGGTCGCCTCGCTGTCAAAGCTGCCAACATCATCCGTGGCCGCCACAAAGCCTCCTACACCCCGAGCGTCGACAACGGCGATTTCGTTGTGGTCATTAATGCCGAGAAGGTTGTCCTCACCGGCAAAAAGGAGAGTCAGAACGAGTACATGTTTTTCTCCGGCTTCGTTGGTGGCGAAAGCTACCGCAGCCTCAAGCTGATGCGCGAGCGTCATCCCGAGTTTATCATCGAACACGCGGTCAAGGGCATGCTCCCGAAGAACCGCATCGCAGCCAAGATGTTGACGAAACTCCGTGTTTTCGCCGGCTCGAAGCACACGCATGAGATGAACAACCCCGCTAAAATTTCCGTCTGATTACGCCCATGAGCACACCCGCGAACGTTTTCACCGCCACCGGCCGCCGCAAGACCTCTACCGCCCGCATCCGTATTACGGAAGGCAAGGGTAAGCTGACCGTTAACGGCCGCAGCTTTGAGAACTATTTTGTGCCAGAGAGCTTTGCCAAACAAGCGGCGATGCCCCTCATCACGGTCACCTTGAGCGACAAATTTGACGTCAGCGCCAATGTTTCCGGCGGCGGTCTCGCCGGCCAAGCTGGTGCTGTCGCCCACGGCATCGCCCGTGCGCTCCAAAAGTTTAACGCTGAACTTCGTCCCGCCCTAAAGAAGGCCGGCCACATGAAGCGCGATCCCCGCGCCAAGGAACGTAAGAAAGCCGGTCAACCCGGCGCTCGTAAGCGCTTCCAGTTCTCGAAACGTTAATCCGGTTTTACCGCGATTTTATTCGCGGTATATACGGCTTATTTGGGCCGACGTCGCTCGTGAAGCGCGTCGGCTTTTTCGTCACCTATTTCCCGGTTTTTCCGGCACGAGGGAACTTGGCAAGCCGCTTGCTTACTTACCCCCGTGCCCGGTTCTTTCGGGCTGTTACGCTACACCATAACCACCAAACTAAAGTATGAATAAACTATCCTTCGCACTCCTCAGTGCTCTCACCTTGGGCTCGCTCTCTCTGAGCGCTCAGACCGCTCCTGCGCCGGCGCCGGCCGCTCCTAGCGTCGCAGTGACGGTTACTCCGTCGTTCGCGTCGCAGTACATGTTCCGTGGGCAACGCCTCGGCGGGGCCTCCTTCCAGCCCACCGTTGAGCTGGGTTACGGCAATCTGACTGCTGGTGTCTGGGCTAACGCTCCGATCAAGAACAAGGTCGTGGGTCAATCGGATCCTGAATTCGATTTTTACGCCTCCTATACCTCCGTCGCTTCGGATACGTTGAGCTTCGTGCCCGGTGTCACTTTCTACTCCTATCCCTCGGCTAACGAAGCTAACGGCTTCTACAAGATGACCTTCGAGCCCAGCTTGGCGGTGAACTACACGATCTCCGGTGTGAAACTCACCCCCAAGATCTACTACGACTTCGTTCTTGATGGTCCTACCTTTGAAATCACTTCGACCTATGCCTTACCTCTCAAGGATCTCGGCACGGAGCTCGGTTTCACTGCCTCCTACGGATCCTACCTCGCCAATGATTTCATCAAAGGCTCGGTCCCGCAGACCAAGGCCTGGGGTAATTATTGGCTGCTCGGCGTTGCTGCGCCCTTCCAGCTCACTAAAGAATCCAAGGTTACGGTCGGTTTTGCCTACACCAAGGGTGACAGCGCCTATGTGAAGACCGGCAGCGCTCCTAAGTCCTACAACACCTCGGCCGTCGGCCGTGGCGTCGTGACGATCAGCTACTCCTACGCATTCTAATGACCTCACGCCGCGTGATTGCTGCTTCGGCCCGCGCCTTTCAAGGCGCGGGCTTTTTGTTGGCCTAAATCGAACGAGCTGGAAATTCCGTCTCGATTATTTCCCCGCCACTTTGAATGCTGCGCCTACTATGAAAGTCGGTGTTGTCGGCGCGTCCGGTTATTCGGGCGAAGTCTTAGTTAAACTCTTACTCAATCACCCGCACGTGGAACTCGCGGCGGTGACTTCGCGCACGCATGCAGGCAAGGCCTTGGCCACGATCATGCCGGCGCTGCGGGGCCGTGATGCCGGTCTGCGTTTCGTTGATTCCGATCCCGCAGCTCTCGCGGCCAGTACCATCGACCTTTTTTTCCTCGCGCTGCCCCACGGGGCCGCGGCGACGTACGCGAAAGCGCTGGTTCCCGCGGGCAAGCGCGTGATCGACCTCAGCGCTGACTTCCGCATCGCTGATTTGGCGACTTATCAAAAATATTACGGCGAGCATCACGCGCCGGAGCTGTTGCCCGCGGCGCGTTTTGTCCTGCCCGAGCTCACCCCGCCAGCGTGGAGGAGCGAGGCGAAACTCATCGCCGCGCCCGGTTGCTATCCAACGAGCGTTTTGGTGCCGCTGGTGCCTCTGCTGCGAGCGGGCCTTGTTTCGCGCCAGCATATCGTGGTCAATGCTTTCAGCGGCGTGAGTGGTGCGGGTAAGAAAGCCGAAGAAGCCTACCTTTATTGCGAACGCGCCGAGAGCGCCAAGGCCTACGGCCTGGTGAAGCATCGCCACCTCGCCGAAATCGAGGAGCAACTCGCGCTGCGCACAGGCGCCGCCACCATCATCCAGTTCAATCCCCATCTCGCGCCCATGCGCCGAGGTATCGCGACAACGATAACGGTCCCGGCCGCTGCCGATGCTACGATCGACGCGCTCTATGCTGCTTGGCGTGACACTTACGCCTCCGCTCCATTTGTGCAGGTGCTCGCGGCGGGCGAAACACCGGATACGGCGCATGTCGTCGGCACCAATCGCATCGACATCTCCGCGGTGTACGATGCGCGCACCGGTAATTTCATTCTGACTTCCGCCGAGGATAATCTCATGAAAGGCGCGAGCGGCCAGGCCGTGCAAATCATGAATCTTTGGAGCGGTTTCCCTGAAACGTCTGGACTGATTTAATCAGCCAATCCCTTCATGAGAAAGTGCCGCGGTGAGGACCAGGGCGTCGCGTGCAGTTGAAGCGTAGTTTCGTTGGTTGTGATCAGCTCCGGTAGTCCGCGTTTTCGCTGACGTATTCATGAGTAAGATCACCACCGATGACGGTCGCGCCGGCGGCACCGTTGCCGATTTCGACGTCGATTTCGACGCAGCGCTCGTGCGGTGGATAATCGATCGCCGCGCAGAAAACGCCGTCTTTCGGGGGCGCACTCGCATACAGTTCCGCGCTGCGGAGGTGGGCGACGAGGGCGGTTTCTTTCTCGGGATTGAGTTGAAAAACTCCGCCCGAAAAAATTTCGATTCCGCCCAACCGCAGCCGCAAACGCGCCAGATCAGTCTCGGGCGCGTGGGCGCCGATGTATTTTCCGATGGCCTGCACGAGCCGGCCGACGTTGGGATCGTTGCCCGCCACGGCGCATTTGAAAAGCGGGGCGTTGACGATGGCCTTGCCGATCGCGCGCGCCAACTCAGTCGTTGCCGCTGCGCTCACCGCGACTCGGATCACGTGGCGCACGCCCTCGCCGTTGCGCACGACATCTTCCGCGAGATCGCGGCAGACCTGCGTAAGCGCGGCTTCGAAGGCAGCGACATCGGGGCAGGGCACCCGCCCCGAGGAAATGAGCGCAACGGTGTCCGAAGTGCTCGTGTCGCTATCCACGCTGATCGTGTTAAAACTCGTCTCGACGGCGCGCTGGAGGGCGGCGCGCAGGGCTGCGCGTGGCACTTTCAAATCGGTTAGCACGTATACTAGCATCGTGGCCATGTTGGGTTCGATCATGCCCGCGCCTTTGGCGATTCCGACGATACTGCCCGCGCCGACGTGGGCTCGACGGATTTTTGGATAAAGGTCGGTCGTGACGATACCCTCTGCCGCCGGCAAAATGGATTCGCCGGTTAGGCTCGCGGAAGTTTGAGGCAACGCGGCCATGATGGCCTCAACGGGCAGGCCCCAGCCGATTACACCGGTCGAACTCGGCAGAATTTGTCCTGGCTTGAGGTTAAGTAAGTTAGCCAGATGAGTGCAGATTTTTTCCGATGCTTCTACGCCGCCGGGCGCGCAGACGTTAGAGACCTTGTTATTCACGATCACGGCGCCGAGTGTGGGCTCGTGGAGGCGTTGCCGTCCGACGATGATGGGCGCGCCGGGCAGCGCGTTACGGGTGAACATCGCGGCGAAATCCGGCGTGGGTTGATCAAGTGCGATCAACGTGAGCGTCATCTTCGCAGGCTTCGGTGCCTCGCGCGGCATGAACTCGAAACGCGAGGTGCCCACTCGAAAACCGAGCGGAAGTTGGGCTTGGCTGACGAGCCAAGCACGATGAGTTGCACGGTTGGAGAAAGTAAGAGCGGTACTGGCCACTGGGGAGAAGTGGGCCGGTGTGGGCACGGAGTGAAGCCGAATTTTTCGCGGCGTTGACCGAATAATTTATTTCCGAGCCCTGCGAATGTGATGGAAAAGCGCCGCCGGAGTGCGCTAGTAATTTTCCCTCGATTCTAAAACGTGCACGCTGTTCCTAGTTTTCTCTCGCTCCCTGCGGCTGTTGGCCGCGGTCTTTAATCTGCCATGAATGTGAATGTTGCTGAACTCACCGCCAAGGCGAAGGTGCTCCTGGAAGCTCTGCCTTACATCCAAGATTTTCGCGGATCCACGTTTGTGGTGAAGTATGGCGGGAGTTTTATGGATGATCCCGACCCGGTCGCCCGCACGCGCGTGGCCTTCGACATCGCGTTCCTCGCAGCCGTCGGCATCAACGTCGTGGTCGTCCATGGTGGCGGTAAGGCCATCACCAAGGCCATGGAATCTTCCGGCCTTAAAGCCAGTTTCATCAATGGCCTCCGCGTGACCGACGAAGCCGCGGTAGCCATCGTTAAGCGCACGCTCGACGAGATCGTGAATAAAGATGTCTGCAACGCCATCATCACTGCGAACGGTAAACCCAAGGGCCTCGCCGGCGATAGCGTGCTCGTCTGCCAAAAACTTACCCAAGACGACGACGGCAACACCGTGGATCTCGGCTACGTCGGAGAAGTCACCGAAGTAAAAGTGAAGCTCATTAAAAAAGAAATCGCCGAAGGTTTCATTCCGGTGATTTCGCCGGTCGCCGAGGGCTACGATGGCAAGCCTTACAACGTGAACGCTGATCTCGTTGCGGGTCGCGTTGCGAGCGCGTTGCGCGCGCGCCGTTTGGTTTACATGAGCGATGTCCCCGGTTTGTTGTCCGCACCACCTGATGCCTCGACGCTGATTTCGACGCTCAAGATCAGTCAGGTCGAGGGCCTGAAGGCCAAGGGCATTATCGATAAAGGCATGCGCCCAAAAGTTGGTAGCGCCGTGCGTGCTCTCGAAGAAGGCGTCCAACGGGTACACTTCATCGACGGCCGACTGCCGCACTCCTTGCTATTGGAAATCTTCACCGATAAGGGCATCGGTACGGAAATCGTTCACGGGTGAGCGCTTTTTGCGCGGGTTCTCGGACGATCAAGAAAAAGCGAGAGATTTTTGCGCTTAATGGTCGCCGCGCCCGAGCCGTTTTTGCTCTCGTCCGCCACGGGGGCTTTGTCCTAGATTTTTCTTTTTAAGCGATGAAACACTTCCTGAAAGAGACCGACTTCAAGTCCCATGAACTGGGTGAAGTTTTTGCGCTCGCCCGACAATTCAAGGCCAAGCGCGGTCGCAACGCCACGCCCGAGCTCGCCGGTCAGACTTGGGCGATGATCTTTTCCAAATCCTCTACGCGCACGCGCGTCTCATTCGAAGTCGGTATCCACGAGCTAGGCGGCAATCCGCTTTTCCTCAACAAAAACGACATCCAGCTAGGCCGCGGTGAATCCGTCGAAGACACCGCAAAAGTCCTCTCACGTTTCGTGCATGGCCTGATCGTCCGCACCTTTGATCACAGCGAAGTCGAGCGCCTCGCGGTCGCCGGTAACATACCTGTGATCAACGCACTCACCGATTTCCTGCATCCGTGCCAGATCTACACAGATGCGTTCACAATGACCGAGCGCTGGGCTAAAAACGACGACCTCGTCGGTTCGTTGCGTGGTCGTAAGATTGCGTTTCTCGGCGACACGGCCTGCAACATGGCTAATTCGTGGATACTTGGCGCTAATCTCTTCGGCATGAAAATCTCGCTCTCGGGCCCGGCGGAATTCGCCCCCGGCGCTGAATTGAAGGCCCAGCTGCAGCGCGAAGGCTTCCCGGTCGATTCCTACCAATTCACGACCGATCCGTATCAAGCCGTGAAGGACGCCGATGTCGTTTACACCGACGTCTGGGTGAGTATGGGCAAGGAAGACGAAAAGGTCGAACGCATTCGACAGATGTCGCCCTACGCCGTTACGGCTAAACTATTCGCTGCCGCCAAGCCTGACGCGCTCTTTATGCATTGCTTGCCGGCACATCCCGGAGAGGAAGTCGAACAAGCCGTGCTCGATAATCCGCGCTCGATCATTTTTGACCAGGCCGAAAATCGCCTTCACACGCAGAAAGCCATCATGGCCGTGTTGGCTAAAGCCGCGCGCAAATAAACCCACTTTCAGTCCTAAAAACTCTATCCATGAAAATCGTCCTCGCATACTCGGGCGGCCTCGACACGTCCGTCATCGTTAAATGGCTCAAAGAAACGTACGACGCTGAGATCGTCACCTTCGCCGCCGATGTCGGCCAAGAAGAGGAGCTCAAAGGCCTCGACAAAAAAGCGCTGAAGACCGGCGCTTCGAAACACTACACGCTCGATCTTGTTGAAGAATTCGCGAGCGATTTCATTTACCCGATGATCCGTGCCAACGCGATCTACGAGGGTCAATATTACCTCGGTACCTCCATCGCGCGCCCGCTCATCGCCAAGGCTCAAGTCGACATCGCCAAGAAAGAAAAAGCCGACACCGTCGCGCACGGCGCTACCGGCAAGGGCAATGACCAATGCCGTTTCGAACTCACCTATATGGCGCTTGCGCCGCAGCTTCAAATCATCGCCCCGTGGAAGATCGAGGCTTACCGCGAGCTCTTCCCTGGTCGCGCCGAGATGATCGCTTACTGCGCTCAGCACAAAATTCCCGTCGAGGCTTCGCTCAAGAAGCCGTATTCGATGGATCGTAATCTTCTCCACATTTCCTACGAGGCCGGTATTTTGGAAGACCCGTGGTTTGACCCCACAACCAATGCCAACAAGGGCATGTTCAAACTTTCCGTCTCGCCCGAAGATGCGCCGAATAAGCCCGAATACGTCGAACTCGATTTCGTAAAAGGCGATTGCGTTGCCGTTAACGGCAAGAAACTCACGCCCGGCGGCGTGTTGAAGACACTCAACAAACTTGGCGGTAAACACGGCATTGGCCGCGTCGATCTCGTCGAGAATCGTTTCGTCGGCATGAAATCACGCGGTGTGTACGAGACGCCTGGCGGCACCATCCTCATGCAGGCGCATCGTCAGGTCGAATCGCTCACGCTGGACCGCGAAGTACTGCACTTGCGCGATAGTTTTATTCCAAAATACGCCGAGCTCGTTTATAACGGCTTCTGGTTCGCTCCGGAGCGCGAGATGCTCCAGGCGATGGTCGATGAGAGCCAACGCTATGTTACGGGTACCGTCCGTCTGAAGCTTTACAAGGGTAACATCATCACCTGTGGCCGTAAGTCGAAATACTCACTCTACGACGATAAGATCGCTTCTATGGAAGGCGTGAAGAGCTGGTACAACCAGAGCGACGCCACCGGTTTCATCCGCCTCAATGGTCTGCGTCTGCGCGCGCGTAATCTTGCGCAGGGCGGCCCGAAGGTCTGAGGTTTTTTTAACGCCGACTCAGCGACCGAATCGCGGTCCAAGTTGCGGCCCTAATTAAGGCGCAGTGGTAATCCCCACCGCGCCTTTTTTTTGCGCCTGTTTACCACCTGGCTAGATCAGAACAAGACGTTGGCGGCGGCGCCGACGGCGGTGATGGGGCCGCTGTCTCCGAGGCTGTCGATGGCACGGTCAGCTTTTTTGAGCGTGCTTTGAGCGCTCAGATAAAGGCTGTCGTCGGTGAGCAGTTTGCCGAGAGTGCCTTCTCCTTTGGCGATTTTTTCGGAGATGTCGCGGAGATTGCGCGTGACGATTTTTAGGTCGTTACCGGCGGTCTCGTCAAAGATGAGCGCGCCGAGTGTGCCTTTGCCTGATTTGACTTGGTTCACGAGGATCTGTGCGTCTGCTACGAAAAATTTTGCATCACTGGCAGCTGCTTTAATTTCGCTCACGGTGGCGACGAGCTCGTCGTGGAGTTTGGAATCGTTGAGGAGTTTGCCGAGGGTGCCTTCGCCTTTGTTGATCTTATCGGTGGCGGAGGCGAGGTTGGTCATCGTGGTGTCGATTTTCGTGGAGTTGTCGGTCACCAGGCGGTCGAGTTTTTGAAAGAGGCCGGGATTTTTACCGTCGCCGCTGACGGTGGTGGTGAGGGAGCCGAGCGCGCCCTCGAGTTTTTGGCCGAGGTTGCCAAGTTCGGTCATGATGGCGTTGATGTCGGGGGTGATTTTAGTGCGAAGCTCGGCACCGTCCAAGAGGACCGGCGCGCCGGGGCTGCCGAGGTCGAGGCCGATGTAGTTGGTGCCAATGAGGCCGGCCATCACGATGGTGGCGGTGGCATCGGAGGCGATCTTGATGCCGGGCTCGATACGCAAGACGGCTTCGGCGCGGCGGCCGGCGAGGCGGGTGCGCTCGACGGAACCGATTTTGACGCCGGCCATACGGACCTCGTCGCCTTGTTTCAGTTCTTTGAGGTTATCAAAGCCGGCGACGAGGCTGTAGCCGGTTTGTTTGAAGAGCTTGCCGTCGCTGAGCGTCTCCCAAGTCACCCAGGTGAGGGCGAGGCCAAGGAGGAAGAAAAGACCGACGCGGGCGGTTTGTTGGGCGGTGTTCATGGTGGTGGGTCCGTTGCTTTTAAACAGGAAAGGGCGGATCAAGTTTCGAGATTTTTGAAACGTGGATTTTTCAGGTCGATGCGCGGATGGAAAAAATCGGCAATGCGGGGGTCGGCGGGCTGGCGCAAGCTGGCGGGTGGGCCGAGGAAAACAAGTTCGCCACCCATGAGAATGCCGACGCGGTCGGCGATGCCGAGGGCGAGCTCGCGGTCGTGGGAGACTACGATGGTAGTGACGTGATATTCGTCTTTGAGCGTGGCGATGATTTCGCTGATCGTGGCGCCCATGACGGGGTCGAGCTCGCTGGTGGGCTCATCGTAGAGCATCAGTTGCGGCTCCATGACGAGGGCGCGAGCGATGGCGACGCGTTTGCGCATGCCGCCAGAGAGTTCGGAAGGGAATTTTCGTGCGGAGTTTTCCAGGGAGAGAATCTGGAGGGCGCGCATGACCTTGTCGCTGATGGTCGCTTCGTCGCCAAAGCGGTGTTCGCGCGGGTAGAGGGCGAGGTTGTCGTAGACGCTGAGCGAGTTGAAGAGCGCGCCGGCTTGGAAGACTAGGGCGATGCGGATTCGCTCAAGGGTGTGTTCGGCGGTGGCGTCTTGGCCGTTAATGAGCACGCGGCCGGCGGTGGCGGTTTCGAGGCCGACGATGTGTTTGAGGAGCACGCTTTTGCCGGAGCCGCTGGGGCCCATGAGCACAAAAATCTCACCAGGCTCGACTGAAAAGGAGACGTTTTTCAACGCTTGGAATTTGCCGAAATTTTTCGTCAGGCCGTCAATGGTGACGCCCAGGGCCGGGCTCTCGACGGCGGTGATGGGATTGCGGTGGATCGGATGAGTCATGGCGGGCGTCACATGAGGACTTTCGTGACGAAGTAATCGAGCACGAGGATGGAGATGAGGGAGACGACGACGGCTTTAGTAACCGAGGCGCCAATCTCGCGCGGGCCGCCTCGAGTGTTGAGGCCGATGCTGCAGCAGATGAGCACGACGACGAAACCGAAGATCTCGGCTTTCATGAGGCCGATGCCTACGTCTTTGAATTTCATGTAGCGACGCAGCGCTGAAAAATAGGCTTCGGGCTCGATGGCGATGGATTCGACGTATTTGCAAACGACCGCACCGCCGAACCAGCCGATGAGATTACCAATGATCGCGAGCACGGGCATCATCACGAGCACCGCGGCCAGACGCGGGAGCACAAGGATGCGCGCCGGGGGAATGTTCATCGTTACGAGGGCGTCGATTTCCTGATAAACTTTCATCGACGCGAGCTCGGCAGTGATCGCGGAACCGACGCGGCCGGCGACGAGGATGGCGACTATAACCGGGCCTAGTTCACGAGCGAAGGAGAGCCCAACGAGCGAGCCGATGAACTGTTTTGCGCCGAAGTTTTCCATCGAGTATCCAGACTGCAGAGCAAGCACGCTGCCCATAAAAAAGCACAGAATGGCCACAATCGGCAGTGTCGTGTAGCCGATAAGGTAGCACTGATCGATGAAGCGAGCGCGTTGGCGGGGGAGGGTGCCGGCGAAGCGGGCGGATTGAAAGAGCAGTTGCACAGCGCTACCGAAGCCTTCGAGAAAATGGGTGAGTTGTTTCATATCAGCGGGCCGCGGCCGGGTTGTGCTCGGTCGAGGTGTGGGAGAAATCTAGCCAAAATAATCGCCAAGCGCGAGTGCCGGGGGTGCGCGAGAGGCCGATGAGGCCATGGCCCAAAGCGATGCGTTGTTGGTGAGAGTCCGTTTGCACGCTCAAGATGGGGCCGAGGTTAAAGGCGCTGAGGCTGCGGGTGTCGTCGCGGGTCCAGGTGATGGCGTCCCAAAAAAGCGAGGCGCGGATGTCGCCCGGGGCGCGCTGGTCATAACGATAAAGGGCGAACAGTGGGGTCCAGCTTTGGCGTACCGTTTCGTTATTGGGAAAGAGGGCCTCAAGAGGGCTGGGAAATTGATACTGGCGGCGACCGGCGCCGTTATCCCACGCGCTTAGCAGAGGCCAGACGTGGACTTTCTTAGCTGGCGCGGCGGCTGAGTTGCGCAGACTGCGTTGCACCAGGGCAGAGTAGAGAAAAAACAGGAGTTCAGTCTGCGTCTGAGCGAGCCCGTCAGCTTGCCATTTAGTTTGGCGCCAAAGGGGCCATGCGATCCAGGTCTTGTCGGTGCCTTTGATGGTGGAATGGGTGTAAAATGGCCCCCAGCGGTTGACGCGACGATCGTCGCCGTGGCCTTGTACTAGAAACGGCCAGAGGTAGCGCGTCTCGTGGTAGCGATACGGAGTGGTGCGCTCGGTGTAGCCGAAGAAGGGCCAGAGGAAATTTTCGTTGATCATACCGGGGCCTTGTTCGCGGGCGTAAAAAGGTAGCGCGCCAATTTGGCGGCTGGGCTCAGTGCCTGCGGGGGCATCGGGGGCCGGGGCTTGTGTGTGGTTCCAGATGAGCGGCCAGAGCGCGTAGCGGCTTTGGAATTTGCCGGGGCGGTCTCGCCAGCCAAAGAGCGGCCACAAGGCGAAGCCTTGCTCCGCGCCGCTCGTGAAACTCAAGAACGGCCAGGGTGCTAGGACCGTATGCGCATCGTGTTTATCCACCTCCGTGTAGAGCGGAAACAGCGTCCACCTGATGCGATCGTAACCCAAAAAATTCTTGATCGAGCCGGCGACGGGCATCAGCCCACGGTAAGATGTCGCTGGGTCGCCCGTCTGCTGGGAAAAATAAAACGGCCACACGGCAAATTTTTCGGCGTTGGCGGTCTGAAGTTTTGGTGAGGCTCCAGGTTGGAGTCCGGAGCGGTTGACTAGGTTTAAAATCGACCACGCGTAGGACTCGTCATCGCCACGATAAAAATAAAACGGATAAAGCGCCGAGGCGTTGGTGATGCGGCCTGCGGCTTGAGTGCGCGTGAGGTAAAACGGACGAAATCCCGACATCAGATCACCCTCGGGCATAGCTTTTTGGAAAAAAAGCGGACCGACCGCAGCGGTTGAGGTGATGCCTCCCGATGCGTCGAGTTGCTGGACCATCAATGGCCATGCGTTGCGCTCTTCGGCCCTGATGCACTCGAACGCGCCTGCGGCAAAGCCGAGGCAGGCGAGTAGGATGCAGTGGAGCTTCATAGTCTTTTTTGTTTAAGCAGTGCCCTCCAACGAGATCAGCGATAAGTCGGAATCGCTAAAATGCTGGATGGTTAGGCTCCTAACTAAATGGATGAAATTCACGGGACGGCAAACGTTATATGTGTGGATTTTCTCTGCATTCATGAACCGCAATGCAGTTATTGGTTCCGAGCGGGTTCTAAATTGAGTGAAACTATTTATAATCTAATAATAGCATAAAATATGCATTAATTGTTATTGATGTTAATATGCGATAATAGCATAATGCGGTCAAATTTGGGTAACCAGAAAGCAGCAGGATGGATTGTTTATATAACGGCGGGTTGTTTCGCGTTTGCCACGATGGGGTAGGTGTTTTTTCTGCGTGGGATGCGTATTTCTGGTGGTGTCGCCCGCGGGATTCCCCTTGTCGTGCCGAAGGGCGATGCGGTACGTCCGGCGACCGACGGCATGCGGCAGGCGGTTTTTTCGAGTCTCGGCGCGCGTGTACCGGGGGCGCAATTTTTGGATTTATTTGCGGGGAGTGGTTCCTACGGGCTCGAGGCGTTGAGCCGGGGAGCG
>RGAX01000340.1 GCA_009919985.1 Opitutaceae bacterium | reverse complement strand
TCGAACACGTTGGCATAGCGCGCGGCAAACATCTCGGGCGTCACGTTGGCGCGAGCGGATGGTGGCGTGCTGCGACTCGGTGGGCAGCACGGTTTCATCGATGCGGAAAAAGACCGGATGACGTTTACGCTGCGCAACGTGCCGGAAGGCGACTACGAGGGGCTTGAGTTTCAGATTGGCCTGCCGCCGGCGGTGAATCACGCCGATCCGGCGCAATGGCCCGCGAGACATCCGCTCAATCCCATCGTGAACGGACTGCATTGGGGCTGGAGCGGTGGTTATGTTTTTGCGGCGATTGAGGGACGTTGGCGGGCCGCGGCGGCAGAAGAAGAGCGAGGATTTTCCTATCACCTCGCGACCGATGCGCGGTTGATGACGGTCGGGTTCAACGCGTTGGTCTCCACCGCAGGGGCGACGAGAATCCGCCTCGCCTTGGATCTAGGAAAAGTTCTCGGCCATCACGCACTTCAGCCGGACGATGACAGCGAATCGACGCACTCCGGGCCCGGGGATGCATTGGCGGTGAGCCTAAGTCGCGCGATGGAGCGAGCGTGGTTTTTCCTAGAAAGCGGACCGGCACCTCCGGCGGTGCTTGAGCCGACTTGGGTAGACGACGCGCCACGCGCCGTTGGCGGAACGCCGCGGGCGTTTGTCGTGCCGGCGGGATTTCCACAGCCGGAGCTTCCGGCCGACAATCCGTTGACGTTGGAGGGCGTCGCCCTGGGTAAGCTTTTATTTAACGATCGCCGACTCTCAGCGGGTCGCGGGCAGAGTTGTGCGAGTTGTCACGAGGAACAACGCGCCTTTGCCGAAGCTCGCCGCACGAGTGTCGGCGTGGACGGAATTACTGGCGCGCGAAACGCGATGCCGCTTTTCAATCTCGCGTGGAGTCCCAGCTATGCTTGGGACGGGAGCAAGCCCCGCCTCCGCGATCAAGCGCGGGCGGCGATGATCAACCCGATCGAGATGCACGCGGATCCCGATGTCGTCACGGCAGAGCTGAGTCGCGATGCAGAACTCTCGAGAAAATTTGCGACGGCTTTCGGTACGCCCGTGATCTCGCCTAGCCGCATCGAACTCGCCCTCGAACAATACTTACTGACGCTCGTCGCCGCCGACTCGAAATTTGATCGTGCCGCGCGCGGTCAGGCGATGCTGACAGAGGAAGAGCAGCGAGGTTTCGCGTTGTTTGCCGGCGAGTACGATCCGGCGCGTGGGCGGCAGGGGGCGGATTGTTTCCACTGTCATGGCGGAGCGCTTTTTACGGATTTTGGTTTTCGGGACAACGGCCTCGGCGATACACGCGGCGATGCAGCGCGCGCTGGGGTGACGGGACGTGCGACCGATACAGGGAAATTCAAAACGCCTTCGCTGCGCAACGTCGCCGTCACGGCGCCTTACATGCACGATGGGCGTTTGCGCACCCTCGCGGACGTAGTCGCGCATTACGATCATGGGGTGTGGCGCACTCCGACGCTCGATCCCAATCTAGCAAAGCACCCTTCCGCTGGCCTCCAACTTACGCGCGAAGAGCAGCGGGCACTCGTGGCTTTTTTACGCACGCTCACCGATGCTGCGCTCGAGCCCGCGGTGGTGCGTAAATAAATGGCTTCGCGGGCTCGGCGGAGGCCGAAAATTCTGTAAGGTTGGCCAGTACCTCATGAAATCTCCTGCTGTCGTTTCATTTTCCACTTTTTTAATTTTCGCTTTGGGCGGAGTGCTCTTCGCGAACGAAAGCGTTTTGACGAATGCGCAGACGCTGGCGCCGGCGGAAAATTTTCCGCGTTTTATTGTGCCTGGACAGGAATCGGCGATGAATGCGCTCAATGC
>RGAX01000339.1 GCA_009919985.1 Opitutaceae bacterium | reverse complement strand
GAACGCTTCCTGTTTAGCGTGCACATGCTGCAACACCAATTGCTGATCTACGGCGCCGCCATTTTCTTTCTCTGCGGTCTGCCGGCCTGGATGGTGGATCCGCTGCTAGATCGCATAGCTTGGCGCGGGCTGCTCCGCTTAATGTTTAATCCCCTCGTCGCCGGTTTACTCTACACGCTCATCATCAGCCTCTGGCACCTACCGTGGGCCTATGACTGGGCCTTGCAGAACAAAACCGTACACGTGATCGAGCACCTTATGTTCTTCGGTGCCGGCCTGCTGTATTGGTGGCCGATGCTAAGCCCATCGCGCGCCTTCCCTCCGCTGCCTTACGGCGCGCGCATGATCTACCTGTTCAGCATGTTGATCGCGATGACGCCGGTCTTCGCCTACATCACCTTTTCGCAAGACATCCTTTACCCCACCTACGAATACGCTCCGCGCCTCATCGCCGATTTCACCGCCGCCGAGGATCAACTCCTGGCCGGCGTCAGCATGAAACTGATGGGCCTGTGCGTTGCCCTAGCCGCCTTCGGCGTGTGCTTCTTCAAGTGGGCGGCCGTCTCCGACAAAAAAAAGACCGGTCAGTGACCGGTCTTCGAAAAAATTAAATCGTCCTTCGCAGGCTCAAGCCTTCGCGGCGCCGATGAGATCATCGATCGAGTCGCTCTCCACGTTGATATCGGCAAACAACCACGACGACAAATACCGCTCCGAGGCCGAGGCAATAATCACAACGATACGCTTGCCCTTGTTTTCGGGCCGCTGCGCAAGTTGGAGCGCCGACCACACGGCCGCGCCCGAAGAAATGCCGATCGGAATACCGTCGAGCTGGTTGACCTGCTTGGACACCGGACCGGAATCGGCTTCCTTCACGCGGATCACCTCGTCGTAGAGCTTGGTGTTCAGCACCGCCGGCACAAAACCCGCTCCAATACCCTGGAGTTTATGCGGGCCAGGCGAGCCTCCCGAGAGCACGGGTGAAGCGTCAGGTTCGACTGCAATGACTTTAATGGCGGGGTTGCGCGCTTTTAGCACTTCACCGATCCCGGTGATCGTGCCGCCCGTGCCCACGCCGGCGACCAGGAAATCCACTTTGCCGTCAGTATCACGCCAGATTTCCTCGGCCGTGGTCTTGCGGTGGATCTCAGGGTTGGCGGGGTTGGCGAACTGTTGGAGAATAACGGCTCCAGGAATCTTGGCGGCGAGAAGTTTACGACGCTCAATGCTCATCGTCTCGGGCATGGTGAGGATTAACTTGAGGCCTTTGGCCGCGGCGACGAAGGCAAGCGCGATGCCCGTGTTGCCGGAGGTCGGCTCGATGAGGACGGTCTGCTTAGTGATTTTGCCGCTGCGCAGCGCCTCGTCGATCATGGCGAAGCCGATGCGGTCTTTGACGCTCGAGAGCGGATTGAAGAACTCGAGTTTGAGCAGGATCTCCGCCTGCGCACCGTGTGCGGCCGCGGTGCGGTTAAGCCGCACGAGCGGGGTGTTGCCGATCGTTTCCGTGATGTCGTTGTATATTTTGGCCATGGTGGGAATGAGTTAGTTTTAGGGGGAAATTACCGAGGGAAAAATTAAATCGCGTAGTCCTCGCTGAAGGAATGAGAACGCCGGAGGCGGAGGCAAACTCGGTCGTGCAGCTTGAGCTCGAGCCCGACGAGTTCGGAACGGGAAAGCTCCACCTCGATCAGTTCGCGGCCGGGCAGCTGTTCAAGCGTGAGCCTCGCCTGCGGGCCCGCCGCGTGAATCCCGCGAATCTCGGCGACGACGCCGGCCGCGCCGGGCACGTAGCGTGAAATGGCAATATCATGCGGGCGCACATAAATCTGGCCGTCGCGCACGAGCGCCGGCGTACCA
>RGAX01000338.1 GCA_009919985.1 Opitutaceae bacterium | reverse complement strand
CTCGCCCTTTATAAAACATCGGGCCATTTCCCCTACTACAAAGAATCGCAATTCACCGCGTTTCCCGAGCCCGACACGCTCATGAAACTCGCCGGCGAGGGCTGCACTTGCGCCGAGCTCACCTCGCGCCTCGAAGGCGTCTCCACTCAATTCGCCGCCGAGATCAACGGGCGCGCTGGCAAGGAAGTCATCGCCGCCAACCGCGTCCTCGATGCCGATAAGCTCCTCGACGGCTTCATGCTCAAGCCGATGAACTGCCCGCATCACATTAAGATCTTCGCCTCGCAGCCGCACAGTTACCGCGACCTTCCCGTCCGCCTCGCCGAGTTCGGCACCGTTTATCGCTGGGAACAATCCGGCGAGCTCAACGGCATGACGCGCGTCCGCGGCTTCACGCAGGACGACGCCCACCTATTCTGCACCGAGGATCAAGTCGCCGCCGAAGTCCTCGGCTGTCTTTCCCTGGTCAAAACCGTTCTCTCCACGCTCGGCATGTCCGACTACCGCGTACGCGTCGGCACCCGCGATCCCGATAGCAGTAAATTCACCGGCAATCCCGAGCAATGGGACAAAGCCGAAGCCGCCTGCCGAGAAGCCGCCAAAACTCTCGGCGTGCCCTTCACTGAAGAACCCGGGGAAGCCGCCTTCTATGGCCCGAAGATCGACTTCGTGATCAAAGATGTGATCGGCCGCGAGTGGCAGCTCGGCACCGTGCAAGTTGATTACGTGCTCCCCGTGCGCTTCGACCTCCACTACATGGGCGCCGACAACCAATCGCACCGTCCCGTGATGATCCATCGCGCACCCTTCGGCTCGATGGAGCGATTCTGCGGCGTGCTCATCGAACACTTCGGCGGCGACTTCCCCGTGTGGCTCGCACCCGAGCAAGTTCGCCTCCTGCCGATCACGGATCGAGTCAACGACTACGGAGCCCAACTGCTCGCGCAGCTCAAAGCCGCCGGCATCCGCGCCAAACTCGACGAACAAAGCGACAAGCTCGGCGCCAAAATCCGCCGGGCCGAAATCGACAAGGTTCCCTACACGCTCGTCCTCGGCGGCAAGGAAGCAGAAACGCTCTCGATCAGCGTCCGCAGCCGCGCGAAAGGCGACGAAGGCGTCATGCCCTTCGCCGACTATCTCACTCGCCTGAAGGCCGAGATCGCGACGCGCGCCCTCGCCTTGAAAACGGTGAAACCCGCCGCTCCCAGCGCGGCGCCAACCGCCTGATTTTACGCCGATAATATCTCAGCAACGCGAATTAACCGCCGCGTTGTTTTTTATTTATGTCCGACTGGAAAATCGAACTCGACGCCATCATCGGCGCCCGCCACGGCGGACAAGTCGAGCACGTGCTCGGGTTACTCCAAAAACTCGACACGCGTTTCCCCAACGTTGCCGAGATTGCTTACCAACTGGCCTGGACCTGCGATGCACTCGGCCGCGCCGCAGAGGCAATATCGCACTACGAACGCGCGCTCACGCTGGGCCTCGCACCCAACGAGCACGCCGGCGCTCTTCTCGGCCTCGGCTCGACCCTGCGGGCCACCGGCGAGTTCGCGCGCTCGGCTGAAATCCTTCGCTCCGGCCAACATTTATTTCCGGACCACCGCGAGTTCGACGTCTTTTTGGCGCTCACAGCGCACGATCTCGGCCAACACGCCGAAGCGATGAAGCTGCTAGTGCTCGCACTCGTAGACACTTCCGAAGATCCGGGCATCACGACCTATCAACGCGCACTGCGCTTCCTGGCTAATCGGCTCTAGATCCCGGTAATCCCCGCATTCGGAATCCCGCGCTTTGGAGGCCTCTGCTGGGGCAGGCAGATTGACCGCAATAATTGCAAAGGACCACTCATGAGGA
>RGAX01000337.1 GCA_009919985.1 Opitutaceae bacterium | reverse complement strand
GGTCGTCGAAAAATGGTGCGGCCATAGGGAGTCGAACCCCAAACCTCCAGATTCGTAGTCTGGCGCTCTATCCAGTTGAGCTATGGCCGCGTAGCAGAGGGCGAAAAGAAGCAAACATTCCGCGCGCAGTGCAAGAGAGAATTTGCCCTAAGGTGAAAATCAATTTGCGGACTGCACGGCCAGAGGGCGTTTGCCGAGTAGCGCGGTACGCCGGCCCACCGCGCACGAGGCTGAGTGTGGCAGGGCGAGCGCGAGTCAGCGCTGGGCTTCGCGCCAGTCGATGAGCTCGAGTTGGAGGAGCTTACGGTCGTTGAAATGATTCCAAGCGAGCTCGACAGCGAAGTCCAAAGGTACGCCCAACGGCGGCATGCGGTGCGCCATCTTCCAAGCGACGCCGTGCAAGCGACGGCCTTGCGGCTCCTCGATACTGAAACGGAAATGCACGTCTTTAAAGATGACCGGGCGTTGGCGCAAAACGACGCCACTCACGCCAAACACGGGCTCAGGGTTGCCCTGCCCGAAGGGTTGCAACGATTCGAGCTCTTCCATGAGGCGGTCCCGGATTTGTCCGGGCGTGAGCCACGCGGCGATCTTGAGTTTGGCCTCCGCGATGTCACCGCCGGCGTGAGCACGGACGGCAGCGGAGAAAGCGGCACGAAATTCCGGCAAGTGGGTTTTATTAAGAGCGATGCCGACAGCCATAGGATGGCCACCCCAACTGGAAAGACGTTCGCAGCAGGTACCCAGGACAGCGACAAGGTTGATGCCGTCAACGCTGCGGCCGGAGCCTTTAGCGGTGTCGCCTTCGTTACCGAGAACGACGCAGGGGCGGTTGTACTTACGCGTGACGCGGCCCGCGACAATGCCGACGACCCCAGGATGCCAGTTTTCGCTGAATAGAACGATGCCGGGTTCGGCGGAAAACTCGGACTCGATCATGCGCTCGGCTTCTTCGGTGATGCCGCGTTCGATATCTTGGCGCTCACGGTTAAAATCTTCGAGTTGGCGCGCGGTCTCGGCGCAAAACGACGGGTCATCACTGAGGAGTAATTCCACGGAGAGCGCGGCATCGGCAAGTCGGCCGGAGGCGTTGATGCGCGGGCCGAGGCGGAACGAAATATCGGAAGGTTTGACGGCTTGGCCTGGGCGCACGCCGGCGATTTCCATGAGTGCAACCAGACCGGGGCGGCGCGATTCCTCGATGATGCGCAGGCCGTGGCGCGTGAGCAGACGATTTTCCCCGGTCAAAGGCACAAGGTCAGCAATCGTACCAAGCGCAACGAGATCAAGGTGATCACGCAACTTGATGCGAAAGGCGACGGGGTTGTTTTCCGCCCGCAGTTGTTTGAGCAGCCCGTGCACCAGCTTGAAGACCAATCCCACCGTGCACAGATTGCGCCAAGCTGCATCCGCGCCGGTTTCATCGGCTTCGACGTGGGGGTTGATCAAGATGCCGTCGGCCAGGGCCGCTTCTTTGGAGCGGTGATGATCCACGACGAGCACATCGATCCCCTGCGCGCGCAGATACGCGACCTCCTCATGAGAATTGGTGCCGCAATCAAGGGCGATAAACAAAGCGGGTTTGCCGCCTTCGAGGGCGCGATCGATTGCGCTGCGCGAGAGGCCGTAACCATCTTCGGAGCGCCGGGGTACGACAAAACGGGGATTCAGACCGAAGCGTCTTAAAATCAAGACGAGCAGTGCAGTGCTGCTCACGCCGTCGACATCGTAGTCGCCTAGGACGACAATGGATTGTTGTGCCGCGATGGCGGCGCGAAGACGGGTGGCGCCGGCCTCGAGGTTGCGCAGCAGAAAGGGATCACGCAGGGCCGCGAGCGCGGGCTGCATGAATTCGGCCGCCGG
>RGAX01000336.1 GCA_009919985.1 Opitutaceae bacterium | reverse complement strand
CTTGAAGCAGACATCCTTGATCCAACGCAAACATAGCGTCGAACTTTCGTCGATTTTTCGGTGAAATATCCACCCAACCACCGCCCTAAAACCGAATGATTCAATCAAGTGTATAGCTTGTTTAGAATTTTGAATAGAGGATCCCCAATGCGGCCACTACCGGATAGTGACAGCGCGCAGGCTTGCAGGCTCGGCACATTTCGCGCCAACTGACCCTCTCCATGAGCGCCGAACCTATCCGTCTGCAAAAATTTCTCGCCGAGGCCGGCATCTGCTCGCGCCGCGCGGCCGAGGCGCTCATCGCTCAAAAAGAAGTCTGGGTGAACGGCAAAGCTGCCACCTTAGGCCAGAAAATCACGGCTGGAGTCGATAAGATTACTGTGAGCGGAAAACCCATTAAAGCCGCCGCCCAAGAATTGATGACGCTCGCCGTCAACAAACCCCGCGGCCTGATCTGCTCCAACGAAGATCCACACAACCCCGAGACCATCTTCTCGATGTTGCCGCGCGAGCTCGCTCGTCTGCGTTTCTTCTGCGCCGGTCGCCTCGATAAAGACAGCGAAGGCCTGGTGATACTCACGACCGACGGCGACCTCGCCCACAAGTTGATGCATCCCTCCAACGTGGTCGTGAAGCGCTACCTCGTCGTACTCAAGCAACCCTTCCCTTCCGCCCGCTTACCCCTACTAATTAAAGGCATCGTCATCGAAGGCGAGCGACTCAAAGTCGAGCGCGCTGCCCTCGTGAATGCAGGCGTCGCCGGCAACGCCAGTAGCCTCGATGTGCACATGCACCACGGCAAAAAACGTGAAATCCGCCAGCTTTTCACGACTTTGGGCTACGACGTGAAACGCCTCAAACGCTACCAGATCGGTGCGCTGCAGTTGAAAGGTATCCCGATGGGCGCCGGAAAAAAATTGTCCGGCCGTGAAATCAGCATGCTATTTCATACCCCGCTCACACCTAACGCTCCTCACCAAGCTGCCGCCAAAAAATCACCCGCCCGCACCGCCGCTGCCTTTTCCGATGAAGACTAAACTCGCCTCCCTGCTCCTCGCCTTGGCCGTCACGACGGCCCTCCGCGCCGCTCCGCTCACGGAGACCACTGCCGTCCACGCTAAGCCCGACGCTGGTTCTACCGTGATCACTTATTTCAAAGCCGGTACTGAACCCGCATCCGCAGGCGACACCGCCAATACGACCGCCGGCTGGATGGCGGTCGAATTGCCCGGTCCTTTTGAGGCTTACGTACTCAACAAAGACCTCACCAAGAGCCTCGATGTCGTGCCTGGCACGCCGCTCACCCTCGCACCCAAGGTCGGCGCCCCCGTCCTCACCACGGCCACCGCGGAAGACAAGACCACCGTCACCGGCCTGTTTGGCAAATGGACCCAGATTAAACTAGAGCGAAAATTGATCGCCTACATCCCCACCAAAGAAAAATCGGGCTTCACCTCCAGCAACACCCACGCGCCCGTTGCCCAAGCCACTTCTTCGGCCCCCGTACCTTTCGCCCCTGCCCCTGCCAATCCCGTAGCTTACGGTACAGGCGGCGCCGGTCGCGCCGCGCCCATGGTGAATCTCGGCGACGGTGGCTCGAGCACCCTCCCGCGCCAATTTTCGGGTAAATTCGTTTCCACGCGTCGCCCCTTCACCCCACGCCGTCCCTATGATTGGGCGCTCAACGACGACGCCGGCCGCCGCTACGCCTATCTCGACGTCAGCAAATTGCTCCTGACCGAACAAATCGACAAATACATCGACCACGCCGTCGTGGTTTATGGCTCTGCGAAAAACACCAACGAGGGCAAAGACATCGTCATCGAGATCGAGTCCCTGCAGTTGCGATAATCCGTCGCCGGCGCCGTCGCCGTCGCCCGCGCCGTCGCT
>RGAX01000335.1 GCA_009919985.1 Opitutaceae bacterium | reverse complement strand
GCAACCCGGCGTCGATCACCGGATGCAGCGACGCCAAAAACTCGCGTTCCTCGGCGAGAAATTCGCCCTGCTCCTCGGTGCGGCGAATGCTCAGCACCGCCTCCGGGTGCGCACCGTCCCAAAAGGCGAGATGGACGAACTCATCCCAGCCGCGAAAGTGCCGCTCGCGTTCGACCCGCCTTTGCCGGGCCCGGGGATCTTCCTGCAAGATCTCCGAGTAGGTATACATTTTCACCTGCGGGTGGGCGGCGAGAAACGGCCGAGAAATACTCAGGCTCGTGAGCGGTTGATTGGCGCCGCTGTTGTCGCGCGCGACAAAATGCCGTCCCTCATGCGGCTCAAAATCGACGATCCCCAACATCAGGCTGCACGAGTGGTGCGGCAGCACACTCTGGAGCAACTGCAGGTTCGCCCGCCAGAAACTCTCGAGGTCGAGCGCCCTCTGCAGGTCCAACATCGGGCGCGTGGCCACACGTTGGGCGGTTGCGGGACGAAAGGTGGAGACCATGGGGCGGGGAGTGTTTTACGAGCGAAGTCGGCCCAAGCGTTAGGTCGGCCGCCACGCGCCCGCAAGGCAAAGCCTCGGCGGGCCACGCGCCAGACTCCCGCGTTTCAGGTGGTTCTACCGATGGCGCGATTCGTAACCTAGTGCTTAATTGCGTAAATTAACGATAGTATTTCGCAATTGAGCCCCTCTGACCTCGCGCTTGCGCCATTTGAATGGCTTCGCGGTGGGGTTGTAGGCGGCGATGAACGCGTCAATGGCCTGACTCAATTCGGCGACGCTGCGGAAGCTGGCGCCGCGGAGGGCCTTTCTGGACATAATCCCAAACCAGATTTCAACTTGATTGAGCCAGCTCGCCGAAGTCGGGGTGAAGTGGAAGTGCACGTGGGGGTGTTGTGCGAGCCAGTCGTCGCATTTTTTGTGGGTGCAGTAGTTGTCGAGGATCACGTGCAGTTCGCGTTCTGGCGGAGCGTCTGCCGCGATCTGATCCATGAACTGCAAGAACTCTGCGCGGCGCTTGAGCGTCGTCTGGCTCGTTGTGATCGCGCCGGTCGCAACTTGCAGCGCTGCGAACAGATTGAGGGTGCCATGACGTTTGTAGGTGCTCTTGCAGCCTCGCACGATCTTGCCGTTGTCGGTTTCCACATAGCCCGTGGCCCGTTCCAGCGCCTGAATGCTCGGCTTCTCATCGACACTAATCACCAGCGCCTTTTCCGGCGGATTCAAATACAGCGCGATAATATCGGCCGCCTTCGCCGCGAACTGCTTGTCGGTGCTCACGCACCACGAGCGCTGGCGCTGCAAACAAACACCTTCCTTGCGCAGCACTCGCCAAACGGCATGCACCGAGCCGTTGACCCTCTTTGCTACCGCCGGACCGTCCCACACAGCCTGGCCGGATGGCGGCGGTTGCTCCAAGGTCGCCAGCACTCGGTTGCGAAACGCTTGGTCGTAGACTGGCTTTGCCCCCGGACGCGGCGCATCCGCGAGCCCCTTCAGTCCGTGCTCGGCAAATCGCTGCCGCCATTTGATCACCGTATTCGGCCGGGTTTGACACCGCTCGGCTATCGCAGTCACCGAGTCCCCGGCCAAGCAACCCAGAATCATGCGCGCCCGCTCCACCGTTTGCTTCGCCTCGGTTCGGCTTGCCGCCCGCACCTCCAGGTTTCGACGGTCGTCCTCATTGCAGGTGATCCGGGCGGGGATTCGCGACATACCTCCCGTCTGCCATATATCTTTTATCATTGCAAGTAAGCACTAGATTCACCAATTGAACCTTGGCGCGACGGCTGGCATCAAACTCGACCGGTAACGTGACCAATTGGAAGAGGCAGATGATCGCCAGCGCCACGGCTCCAAGCACCAGCAACTTGCCACCAATCGCC
>RGAX01000334.1 GCA_009919985.1 Opitutaceae bacterium | reverse complement strand
ATTAGGATGTAGCTGACCTCGGTTGTGGGCCAGCCGCTGTGGTAGTGCCAGGAGGCGCTGAAATTCCAGTGGGTGCCCAACGCGTAGGTCGCTTCGATTCGGGCAGTGTGGCGCTGGTCGCGGGCGGCGGAGACGGCGCGGCCGTTGATCATTTCTTCTGCGTGGGCGAGCGCGTAGCTGGCGGTCCAGCCCAGGCCGCGTTGGGTGCGACGCTCCATGAGAATTTCCACGCCACGCGCGCGCGCAGAGGCGGGGGCGAGGTACGTGCGGTCGGATTGGACCTCGGAGAAGATGTTGTAGAGGTTGACGGTGTTGTCCCAGCGCGGGCGCACGTGGCGGGTGATGCGTTCGTAGGCTTCGAGTCGCAGGCTGACGTTGGTGGCGAGGCGTTGTTCTAGGCCCAAAATACGGTGTTCGGCGATTTCGGCGCGGTTGAGGCGGGTTTCGCCGTCGGGCACGGAGAGTTCTTGGAGGCCTTGGGATTGCGTATAAGTTCCCCAGGAAGCGCGGAGGGTGGTGCGATTACCGAGCGGTAGAGCGGCGGCGAGCCGGGGGCTGACGTGATCCTCGCCGGTGGCGGAGTCGTGGTCGAAGCGCAGGCCGGGTTCGAGGATGAGGGCTCCTGGGGCTTGGAGGCGCGCGGTGATAAAGCTACCGAAGCGGTCGCCGGCGGGACGCAGGTGCGTATTGGCGGTGCGGCGCGACACTATGAGTACGCCGTTTTGAACGAGGTAATTGTCGCGCAGGAGTTGGTAGTCGTAGGAGGAAGTGTCATGGGTGACTTCGAAGCCGGAGCGCAGGAGGGTGCGAGGGGTCAGTTCGAGGGCCCAATCGCTGCGTAGGGCGGTGGTGTTGAGCTGGCGTTGATCGCTGAGTTTTAGGGCGAGGGTGTTGTCGAAGGTGCCTTCGCCTCGGCGATCGGAGTCGAGTCGGCCGAAGGAAAGTACGGTCTCGCCGGCGAGGCGTGCGTTCGGGGTGGCGCGCCAGCGGGCCCAAAGGTAGCTACTGGTGTAGTCGCTGTTGAGCTCAGGATTGTTTTTTTCTTTAACTTTGAGTGTGTCGCCAGCGTGGAGGGCGTGCAGTGAGAGCGTGTGTTGCGGGGACAGGATGTAGTCGGCGCGAAAGGAGGCGTCGTAGTAGCTGGGGAAAAGTTCGTCATCGCGGCCTTTAAGTCGCAGGGCGAGGTCGGGATAGCCGCGGCGCGCGGTGAGGCGCCAGCGGCCTTGTCCACCTGCAAAGTGGCCGGTGTGTGCGGCGCGGACACCGCTCAAGCTAAGGCCAAGAGAGGTGCCGGGCTGTGGTGAAGTGGGAAAGTCGGTTTCGAGGTTCAGGACCGCGGCGGTGCGATTGCCGTAGTCTGCCGTGAAGCCGCCGGTGAGCAGATCGAGGCGACTGACCGCAGGTAGATCGATGATCGCAAGGGCGCCGTCGATGTCTTTGAGGTGAAAGGGCTCAATGAGAGTTACGCCGTCGAGCCGGGCGAGGAGTTTGCCGTTGGCGGCACCTCGGACCCAGAATTTGGCGGTGAAATCATCGGCGGCGACACCGGGGATGCGCACGAGGGTGCGGTATACGTCTTCGCCAATTTGAGGCAGAGTCGCGAGTTCGCTCTGGGTGAGGGTGGCGGCGACGGAACCGGTGCGTTCGCCGACCCCGAATCGACTTGGGGTGACTACGAAATCGGAGAGACGAAGCGGCTGAGCTGGTGGCGAAGTTTGGGCGCGAGCGTGTCCGGGTACGAAGGCGAGGAGTGCTACTACGACTCTGGCTAGGTCTAAGACTTGGGTGGGGGCGCGGTACGGGGAGGGCATTCTTTCCTGTGCGCAGAGTCGTGGTGGGCGGCAACGAATTTTGTAAAATAAACGCGTAGGCGCTCAAGGCGGCGGTGCAG
>RGAX01000333.1 GCA_009919985.1 Opitutaceae bacterium | reverse complement strand
CGGTGACCCTTTTTAGCGTGGCAAAATAGGTGGCGTTAAAAATGTCGCCTTGGGCAGGGACGAGCGCGATCAGGACGCGATTGGCGCCGCCAAAGTCGTTCTGGTATTGGGTGAAGGTGCGGATGTACGGGTGATCGAGTGGGAGCGATTTGTTGAAACTGGCGTCAACGCGAAGATGGGCGGCGGACCAGGCCATATAGCCGGTGAGCAGCGTGAAGCCGATGATCAGCGGCGTGCGCCAGCGAAAGAGCCAGTGGGCGAAGCGTTCGATCATGGATGGATGGACGGGACCGTTAGCGTGAAGACGGTGGCGCCGGCTTCGCCAAGAGCGAGAAGGCGACCGTCGGCGAGCTCAATCAGGGTGGCTACGGCGCTGGTGAAGGCAACGGGTTGGGCGGCCACGCTGCGGGCTTGATCTTGACTGGCAAAAAAGGCGCGGGCTTGGCCGGCGAAGAGGACGGTGTCGTTTTTAAGTTTGAGCGCGGTGGCGAGCAGGACGCGGTCGGGGATGGGAATGAGTCGCCAAGTGCGGCCGTCGTCGTCCGTGCGGTAGAGGCGGCCGCGGAGGCCATGGGCGACCAGCACGTTTTGAGCAAGTGGCAGTATACCGTAGAAGGAACCGTCGTAGGGGGATTCGATGGGTTGCCAAGTCGCACCGGTATCCTTGGAGCGCAGTAGAGTTCCGCGCTCGCCAGCGAGGTAGAGAGTGCCGGTAGGGCCGCGCGTGAGGCGATTAAGGTGGAGGTCGTCACTCAGGATTTTACGGCGCTGCCAGGTGATACCGCCATCAGTAGTTTCGAGGTAGAGGCCGTAGGCGCCGATGGCGATGATGTGGCGGGCATCGACGGCGAGTACGTCGAGAAAGGATTCGGTGAGGTTATCGCTTTGCCAGGATTTTTGCCAGGTGCGTCCAGCGTCGGTGGTGGTTAGGATGATAGCGTCGTGGCCGACCGCCCAAGCGTGGGTGGCATCAGGGCCGAAGCTGAGGCCGGTGAGGGTAGCCGTGACACCGGCGGGCAGTGACACGGGTTGCCAGGTGCGCGCGTTATCGGCGGAACGCAGGATGGTGGCCCGTTCGCCTACGACGATAAGGTCGGTCGGGGTGGGTTGGGCGCCAGCGAGGAGGAGCATCCGCGCTGTGACCTCGGAGGCGCGGATACTCAACACCAACACGGATAATAAAAGGCCCCTAAATAATGCCCGTAGGGAAATCCTGCTCCACCCATTAAGTGAAAGAGGTGGCATGAAGCGCGGGCGAAAGCGAGTGGCGCGAATGGGCAGGTCAGGTGCCTGCCCGACCTTAGCGGATACCGTCGCGACGTAGGGCGTCGGCGGTGTAATCAGCGGGGGTACGCTTAATGCTAAAATCATACATGGCGTTTTCGTTATCTAGACCCACAACAAGGTAGCGACCCGCGATCAGATCAGTGTGCGCTTCTAGGGTGCTCCAGAAAACTTGGGCATCGTAGTAATTAACGCAGTGCGCTTCGGAGACGCGCCACATCTGGTCGCGGGAGTCATATTGGTCGACGGCGAGAATTTGCCAGGAGTCTTCGTCGACGTAGAAAGTGCGGCGTTTGTAAATGTGCGAGGCGCCGGGCTTTAGGGTGGCTTCTACGATCCAGACACGGTGAAGCTCGTAGCGGGCGAGGTCTTGATTGAGGTGGAGGGGCTTCAGGATGTCGGCGTATTTAACCGAGTCGCTGTGAAGTTTGTAGGAGTTGTAAGGAACGATCAGCTCGCGTTTACCGACGAGCTTCCAGTCGTAGCGGTCAGGGGCGCCGTTATACATGTCGAATTGGTCGCTGGTGCGCATGCCGTCGGCGGCGGTGCCGGGGTTGTCGTAGGCGACGTCCGGGGCGCGTCGCACGCGGCGTTGGCCGGTATTGTA
>RGAX01000332.1 GCA_009919985.1 Opitutaceae bacterium | reverse complement strand
CTTAGCCAACTGTTTTCCCAACCTCGAAAAAAGTTCTCATTTTTTTCGAAGTGGCTGCCCGGCGTGGATTCGAACCACAACGAACCGGGGTAAAAGCGACTGAGGGGAATTGCCCCGTCGATCACGCATCCGTCGAGCGCAGGCCTTGGGCCCGGACAATCGCCAAAAGTCCTTGCTGAACGCCTTGTCCGATCACCGGCCAAACGTGGATAATCTCGTCGATTTCCTCGGCCCAAACCCGCATTTTTTCGGTTGTTCCGGTTTCTTAGTGGCAGCCCGAGGGACGGGGCAAATTCGGCAAGAGGCTGAGTTTACCGCAGTGAAAGAGGATGCGCGCCCGATAGTTGGCGAAACGGCGGAAGCCCCGTGCGTCTGACTTGATGGCTTGGATCTTCGAATTGAAACCTTCGGAGATGGCGTTGGTAATCGGATACACGAAGTAGGTCAGCAGGTTGGTCAGATGTTTTTTGAGGGTCTTGGCCACCGCTTTGACTCGGGTGAGGCGAGTGCGCACGACGCTGCGATGCCAGTCCGCGAAGAATTGGGCGCCGTGTGCGGCGTCGGGCTGCGCCCAGAATTCGATGAACTGCTCTTTATAGCACCAAGCCTTGGCGGTTTGCAGGTTGATCTCCAGCAACTCCGCAAAGCTGGCCTGCTTTTTCTCCGGGACGAGGCCGTGCAGCCATAGGTAACGGGTGCCGCTGAGCGTATCGTCGCCGGCGGCCTGCAAGCGCGCGTGTTCGGCGCGGCGCGTCTGGTCCACCGCCTCGTTGAGCATCTTGGCGACGTGAAACTTGTCGTGGACAATCGCCGCTTGCGGCGCCTGGGCACGCGTCGCCGCGACATAACTGCCGCTCATGTCCATCGCTGCGGCCTCCACCTTTTTGCGCGCCGCGGCTGGCAACACCTGCCACAACGCCTCGCCCGCAGCCTGATCGCGATCAGGCACCACCTCCAGCACGCGCGCTCCGGCAATATCGTTCATCACCGAAATGTAGCTTTGTCCGCGCAGAAAACTTTTTTCGTCGAGCCCGACCCAGCGGATGTCCGCCAGCGAACGCCGCGCCAAACCGCGGGTCACGGCCCGCTCCACCAATCGCTGCACTCCATCCCAATCCAACTCTAACAACTCGGCCACCTGCGTTAACGAGCGACACGCGCCGATCAATTGCACCGCGAACGCTTCGAAGTGCAGCGTAAAATGCGAACCCGGTTCCGCCCACGGCGTGCGCACAGTTTTGACCCCATGCTCCGGGCAGCGGCAACGCGGCACCCGCGCTTTGATCACAGTGAGGAACTGCATCACATTCAGGTGCCGCCACTCCCGCTCCGGCGCGTGATCGTGCCGCGCACATTCCTTCCTGCATTCCGGGCAAACCACCGCCGCTCCCTCGTCCCACGCCACCTCAAGTTCGACTCGCCCGCGCAGCAGATCCAACTGGGCCGCGTGCACCCGCCATGGCGCCTCAAGGCCCAGCAGCTTCCCATAATGCGCCACCACCGTCTCGTCCTTGCTTGGTTTCATCCTCCCAGCCTGCCTGCTCTCCCTGAATCTTTGCCACTAAGAAACCGGGAGAACCCTTTTTGTGGCCGTATTCGTCATAATAATCGCGAGTCGCCACACGTTGCGCGCACAGAGTTCGTTCGCGTCGGGAGTACCAATCAAGATTTGGGCGCAGGCCCAAGCAGGGCTGGTAAGTCCGGTCAGTTACTACTATGCTGGACATGCACCATTCATGGGCCTTTACGTTAGGTTGGGGGAAACGACGTATTGGCTCTGTGTCGGTTGGCGCTTTGTGAATGGTCAGTGGACTACAATTGGCGGATTGACTTCCTACACTGTTTGGACTCTTCCCAACGGACAAGAAGTGGGACCCGCATATGTCGGCAG
>RGAX01000331.1 GCA_009919985.1 Opitutaceae bacterium | reverse complement strand
GGCGTTTTACCGATCTTACCGCCCACCCGAGATCGCGAATACCCCTACTATGAACTTTCCTTGCCCCACGTCCTTGCTTTGGCCCTTGGCCTTCTTAGCGCTCCCCGCACTCGCACAAACCGCGCCTTCCACCACCGTTCCACCGCCTCCCGCTCCGGCGTCCGCGGAAAAGAACAACGTGACCGTCATGTCAGAATTCAAGATCCACGAAAAAAAGCCCGTGCCCTTCACTGATGCCAACATGGACATCCCGCGCGGGATAAACGACGTCCAAGCCTATTACATCATCGGGCCGGAGGAGATCGAAAACTCCGGCAAAACTGATCTCGACGAGGTCCTCCGCGATAGTATCACGCAGAATACCGTCGTCGAAACCAACGCCCAGATCGACCCCAGCGGCCTGAGCAACCAGATGGGGTCCACCAGCTCCATCAACCTTCGCGGCCTCGGTTCCGCGCAAACGCTGATTCTGATCAACGGCATGCGCACGTCCAACTTCGCCAATCGCGGTGTAACGTTTCAGCCTGACGTTAACGGTATCCCGTTGGCCGCGATCGATCGCGTCGAGGTGCTCCCCGGCAGCGCCTCCGCGATCTACTGCGGCTCCGCCGTCGGTGGCGTCGTCAACGTCATCCTCAAGCGCAACTATACAGGCGGCCAAATCAGCACCACTTACCAAAACACCTTCGATACCGATGCGCCCATCCGCACCGTCAGCGCCATCTACGGCTTCTCCCTCGGCCGCCGCACCCACGTCACCATCAGCGGCAGCTACAGCGACGGCAAGCCGCTCCGCTTAAAGGACCGCCCGTTTATCGAACAAAACTTCAAGCGCGCCCTCGCCAACAGTCCCTCCACTTTCTACTCCTCAACGGGCACCTTCACCAGCGGCGCCACGCCCAACATCGTCCTTAATAACGCGGCGGTAAACGGATTCGTGAACGCCCAGAACGTCACACTCACCCTGAAGTCCACCGGTCAGCCCCTGGGCTCTCGCCTCACGTACATCCCCTACAACACCGCGCCCTCGACCTCCACGGCCACCCGCGACGCCGGCCTCCTCGCCAACGCCGGCCTCTACAATCTCGACTTCGCCCCCAGCGTCTGGCGCGGCTACGAAAGCACGCTCGCCCACGTCTCCCGCAAAGAGGCCCTGATGGCCCGAATCGACCACCAACTCAATGCGAAGGTCAGTTTTTTCGCCGACTTTGCGTTCAACCGCAGCGCGACCCTCGAGGCCAAATGGGTGCCGCTCGGCAACGGGGCCTATCAATTTGCCGTCCCCGGCAACGCGCCGACCAATCCGTTTCGCGAAAACGTCTTCGTCTCTTTTCCGATCTCCTACGACCAAGCGACACATAACGACGTGGGCAATCAGGTGTCCGGCGGAGTCGTCGGCGCCTTGGTCAAGCTCCCCGGCGAGTGGCGACTTGCGGCCGACGCAAACTACTCCGTGACGGCCCAGAAAGTCAGCTACGGCTTGATGAATCTGGCGAGCAACACCGTCTTCGGCGGCAACGCGCCACTGCTTTGGACGGGCGTGATCAACCCTTTCCTCGACACGATCGCGAACCCACCGGCGATAGAGCGCTACTACGGCGAATGGACCGGCTTCAACAAGGACACGATGCTCAACTACAACGTCCGCGCGTCCGGTCCGTTGTTCAATCTTCTCGGCGGCCAGCCCGTCCTGTCGGTCGGTGTTGAAGCCTACACCGAGCGTCTCCCGCAAGCTTACGTCGGTGGCACGTTGCCGCCCGTACCGCCGGCTACGGCCAATCCCACCAACCAGCACTCCTACTTTGTCGGCCAGCGCATCTCCACTTACGCCGGACACGCCGAGCTCAGCATCCCCGTGGTCTCCGGGGCCAACGAGAAGCCCTTCATCCGCGCCTTGGAATTTCAGGTCGCCGCCCGCA
>RGAX01000034.1 GCA_009919985.1 Opitutaceae bacterium | reverse complement strand
TAGCAACGTACTTTAAAGAAACAAAAAAAGTTGCCTACCTCCGAATTTGCAATCCAGACGGGTCAATGAATTTTTACTATACGTACCTTGAAGATCTATCTCAAGAAAAGTATTTGATATCCGAAGAGAAATACAAATCAATTCGAGGTATTGCTGAATGGTGTCTTGAATGGGGAAGATAAAAGTGAATTCTAAATATTAAAAATGAATTACCAGTAGGAGGTAATATGGACAATGGATTTTCTAGAGACTGCGTAAATTTAGCCGAAGCGTGTAAGGCTCTTGCGAAAGAAAAACTTATTCAAGGATTTCTGAAAAAAGAATTTGGCAATAAGAATTACCTTAATGCGCTAGAGGCAATGAAATCAGGAAAACTTACTGGCGATATTGGCTCCACGGTCCATGACCTATTGATTGACACCATAGCTAATCAATCAACTACGGTTTGGTCAGGCTTAATTCACAACGTAAGCGATAAATGGCCCGTTGACGTCTTGGAATATCACGGTGTCTTTTGGGTAAAGGCTCTAGAGTCTGATCCTATTGGCTACTTCCTCGATTTGGACTCTGCAGTTTCCTTTGCACGTTCAAATTGGGATAACGTCTACGTTGGTGGCGTTAAAACACCGTAAAAGCTCAGCCAACTGCCCCTAGCCAGTGGCTGCATTAGTTGCGCCAGCCTGTGACGGTTTTGACTAGAGCTTCCATGCATTCGATCTTGGCCTGGGGCGTGATACCGTGGCCGAGATTAAAAATATGCCCTGCGGTGCCGCGCATGGATTCGAGTAAGCGCGTAGCTTCGCGGCGCACGATCTCGGGCGTGGTGTTGAGCAAGATGGGGTCGAGATTACCTTGTACGGCGACGTTGGCTGGCAGTGTTCGCCGCACGACTGCCAGATCGCAGGTCCAGTCCACGCTCAACACCCGCGCCCCAGAAAAGGCCTGATCGGTGAGTTGTGAGCCCGTGCCTTTCGCGTAGAGTATTACCGGAAAATCCTGTGGCAGCGCGGCAATGATTTGCCGAATCCATTTCAAGGATGCAGCTTCATAGTCGGCGCCAGCGATGAGGCCGCCCCAGCTGTCAAAAATCTGAATCGCATCGGCGCCAGCGCGGATCTGCATCTGAAAGTAAACGATGATCGCTGCCGTGAGTTTTTCCAAAAGCGCGTCAAAGGTCGCGCGGTCGGTGTAAAAAAGCGTCTTGATGCGCTCGAAGTCATCGGAACTGCCGCCTTCGACCATGTAGGTGGCGAGCGTCCAGGGCGAACCTCCGAAGCCGAGCAACGCGTGTTTGCCGGCGAGCTCGGTTTTAAGCAGAGCAAGGGCCTCGGCGACGTAAGAAAGTTTTTCTAGGACGGCATGCGCCGGAGCGAGCGCGTCAATCTGGGCGCGTGTATCAAGTCGGTAGCTCATGGCGATCCCGCCGGTGTCGCGGAACGCGTAGGATTGGCCCAGGGCTTCGGGAATCACTAAAATATCGGAAAATAAAATCGCGGCATCTAGGGCGAAGCGGCGCAGGGGTTGCAAGGTGACCTCCGTCGCGAGCGCGGGCGTGCGCACCATTTCTAGGAAAGAAGATTTCGCCTTAAGTGCCCGGTATTCCGGTAGATAGCGGCCAGCTTGACGCATGACCCAGAGTGGCGGGCGTTCGAGGGTTTGGCAGGCACAGGCGGCAAGGAAACGTTCGCGAGAATTCATTTTGATAACGGGTATTCGAGCGCGGCGATTTCGGTAGCGGTCAGGTTGGCCCAATCGCGCGGTTGGAGAAAAATTTCATGCAGGCGCGCTTCGGCGGTACCGGCTGTGGGCGTGTGGGCGTAGTCCCAGCGCGCGAGCGGTGGCAGTGACATCAAGATGGATTCAGTGCGTCCGCCGCTTTGGAGGCCGAACTGGGTGCCGCGATCCCAGACAAGATTGAATTCAACGTAGCGTCCGCGCCGGTAGAGTTGCCAGTTACGCTCGGCCTCGGTCGTGGGCGTAGTTTTGCGGCGAGCTACAATTGGGAGATACGCCGGAATGAAGGCGCCACCCACGGCGCGGCTGAGCTCGAAACTCTGATTAAAACCGAGTTCGCTGAAATCGTCGTAAAACAGGCCGCCGACGCCGCGGGGTTCAGCGCGGTGTTTGAGGAAAAAATAATCGTCGCAGTTTTTTTTGAAACGAGCATGCAACGACGCACCAAATGGCGTGACGGCATCGCGGGCAGTGCGGTGCCAGTGGACGGCATCGGTGACGCTGCCGTAATAGGGCGTGAGATCAAAGCCACCGCCGAACCACCAAATGGACGCGTCGTTTTTATCATGGGCGACGAAGAAGCGGAGGTTGGCGTGGCTCGTCGGTACGTGAGGATTGCGAGGATGGATCACGATTGAAACCCCGATCGCTTCCCAGGAGCGGCCGGCTAGTTCGGGTCGGTGCGCGCTCGCAGAGGGCGGGAGTTGGTTACCGTGGACATGCGAGAAGGCGACGCCGGCTTTTTCGAAAACGGCGCCCTCGGTGAGGATGCGGGTGCGGCCGCCGCCGCCCTCGGCGCGCGTCCATGAATCTTCGCGGAACTGCGCGCTGCCGTCTTCGTTGGCCAGAGCCGTGCAAATACTCTCCTGCAAATCCAAGAGGTAAGTTTTTACGGCGAGGAGGTCGGGGGTCATAGCTTGGGTGGAATTTACTACGGTGGAAAAGACACCGAGTAAACTATTTCGCGGTAGTTTTAGTAAAACGGTCGGATTAAATTGGCCGGTGGCTTGACGAGTTTGTTATCGTTCACGTTCGACAGGCTGGCGCCTCCCGTGCTGGCTGAAGAACTCGACATGCAATCACCTGTGCTCACGACCATCGCCATCACCGGATTTACCGTGGCGTTTTTTCATGCAGCGATCCCGACGCATTGGTTGCCCTTTGTGCTCGTAGCGCGTGCGCGCAATTGGAGCCGTTGGAAGACGCTTGCGGTGACCGTATTCGCCGGGCTCGGCCACGTGGCTTTGACGAGTCTGCTCGGGTTGGGCATCGCGTGGTTTGGTTTCCAGTTAGACGAACACGCCGGTGCGCTTTTTACTTGGATCGTGGGCGGGCTGTTGATTGCGATTGGGCTGTTTTATTTTTGGCAACAATTTCGCGGCGGCGGTGTGCGTCATCATCACTTGCTGGGTGGTCAACACCGTCCTAGTGCGCATTGCGGGCACGGGCATGAACATGAAAACAGTCACTGGGACGTGGAACTTAAGGAGAGTCCATTGGCCTCTAGCAAATCCGGCGATTGGATGGCGATTAGTGGTTTGTTCGTGATGCTTACGCTTTCGCCGTGCGAAGGATTCTTGCCGGTTTACCTCTCAGGCGTGCAATTTGGCTGGCACGGTTTTTTCGTCTTAAGCGGTATTCTCGCCGTGGCTACCTTGCTCGGAATGCTGCTCTTCACGTGGCTGACGTTACTTGGACTCGAGCGTTTCGAAGTGAAACAATTCGAGCGCTACGAGGCGGCCTTGCTGGGGACGATCTTTACCCTGCTTGGAATATTGATGCTCGTGTTAAAACACGAACATTGAGTCTCGTCCGAGTTATTTTCTCGTCGACGGCAGTGAGAACTTGATCACCGGCTCGTTGGGCGCGGCAGATTTTTTCTCAGCTGAGGAAAGGGGCGCGGCGCTTAAATTTGACTCACTGGTGCTGGCGGCGGTGCTGACCGTGGGCGTGGCGACGAAGAGCGCTGAGCCGGAAGGGATGGCGGCGAAGCCTTTTTCAATCAGATCGGCGGTTTTGAGATCACGTGAATGGCCTTTGTCGATTTCGCCGTTTTTGCCGAATGAGCCCATAATCACGACAATGACGCGCTTGCCGTTGCGGAGTGCGGTCGCGCTGAGACAGTAGCCTGCGCCGACAGTGTAGCCGGTTTTAAGACCGTCGACGCCATTTACTTTACCGAGGAGTTTATTGTGATTCTCCATGTGTTGTGGGCCCCCGGGACGGGAGGAACCAAAGTCGCGTTTGCGTACGGAAGTGTACGTGAGGACGTCGGTTTTCTGGAGTAGGTACGTGCACAAGAGGGCGAAATCGCGTGGGGTGGTGAGGTCGCCATCGGCGATGCGACGACTGGTTGGCGGAAGACCGTGCGGCGAGCGGAACGTCGTATGGTTCATGCCGAGGGCACGGGCTTTGGCGTTCATCAATTCGACGAAGCCGTCAACGGAACCGGCGGAGGCGCGAGCGAGGGCGTGCGCAGCATCATTCGCTGACTGAATCATCATGGCATAAAGTAATTCCTCGACGGAGAAGACTTCTTTTTCTTTTAGAAAAACTTGGGTGCCACCCATCTTGGCGTCTGAGGCATCGGCGGTTACAGGTGTGCCAAGGGTGATGGTTTTTTCGGCGAGTTTGTCGAAGAGTACGGCAAACGTCATGAGCTTGGTCATGCTCGCAGGTGGGGTTACGACGTCGGGGTTGTTTTCAAATAGGGTTTTGCCGGTGGCGGCGTCGATCACGATGGCGCCTTTGTAAGAGCCTAGGTCGCTGGTTTCAGGTCGTGTTGGTTTAGCCCGGGTGGCGGCAGAGAGCGGCACGACTAAGGCAATGGTGAAAAGGGTGAGACGCGGAAAAATCATGGTGCTAGCGATAAAGATTATGCGGGTTGGGCGAGAGAAAAAGGGCGGAACGCAAAATGAGGTTAAGTGAGCGGTTCTCCCCCTTGAACTTTATCACCTGTGCGGTTCCAGCGGTAAATCAGTGGGCCTTTTGCGCGGTCGAGTTGTTTGTAAAGTGCAGGGTCGGAGCGTTTGAGGAGCTCAAGTTCCTCGAGCCCGCTCGCGTCACAATTGAGGAAACGGGCGTAGGGCTTGAAGTGTTCTGGGCGACCGATGATCCGCGAGAGTTCAGCGGGCGCGGAAGAAGCAGGGACGCGGTCGAGGGCGAGGAAGGCGTACGGAAGGCTGCGGAGGTCGATGCCGGCGCGTTGGCCAAATTTCACCCAATCGGGGGTGGCGAAAATTTCTGAAGGTGGCGGCGCGAAGAAGTGGCACCAATCTCTGGTATGTTCGGCAAGAAACATGCCGCAGTCACCGGCATGCGTGCAGGGTGCGATCACCTTGAACGTGGCGCGGAGGGTTTCGCGAATGGCGCCGAGTTGGCGGCTGACTTCGTGGGTGCCGGGTTCGACCCAAAGCACGGCGGAGGAGCGAGCGATCAATCCATCGAGTTGGGCGCGGGCGGCGGGATTGAGTTCATTGAGGACATGGCTGATGACCAGCAGGCCGATGGGTACGTCTCCTTGCAGCATTGCGGAAGGCGCTGACGCGACGTTGAGCTTCGGAAATTCGGCCTGAGCGGCGGCGACGGCGAAATCAACGGCGAGCGGCGAATGGTCCCAAACGTGGAGTTGATTAAAATGATCGCTGCCGCCGAAGGCGGCGAGCACGCGCCGAGCGGCCACGCCACTTCCGCAACCCCAGTCGAGCACGGAGCGCGCGCTCGGGCGCCAGTTGCGCAGGCGGAGTTCGGCGAGGACGGCTTCCCATTTCCAGCCGATGCGCGCGCCGTAGGTAAAATCGTAGCTGGCGAGATCGGACGAGCTTTGCCAATACGGGCCAGCGGCGGCGGAGCCGGATAAAAATCCGGCGCGCAAGCGATCCAGGGCGTTCCAGTCGAGTTGAGACCAAGTCATGAAGTGAAAGCGACCGTTACTAGCGGCGGAAAAAGTTCGAGGGTTGGCCCGCGACGAGGGTAACGCGCCGTGGTTGAGTTTCTCCGCGAGAGATGATCTCGATTTCGAGCGTGGCACCGGGGCGGCGATCAATTAGCAGTTTACCCAGTTCGCTCTGGCGACTAATCGCGCCTTTGAAGGTCGTGATGGCGCGACTATCCAGCGATAGGATTTCGTCGCCTTCTTTGACGCCAGCGAGCTCGGTGCTGGAATTCGGCGGGACTTCTGTGACGATGAGGTGGGCTACGCTATCGCTGTGGGAATTGCGCTCGAGGCGCAGACTGATCGGGAAACTGGTGATGGCGTCTTCATGGACGCGAAAGGGTTGGAGGGCCACGGCACCGGCGGGAGCAGGTTTAGCTTTTTTAAGCGCTGGGAACGGGGAGGCCGTGCTTGAATTGGGTGGAGTGACTTCGAGAAAAGCCCAGAAATTTCGCTCCTCGGAGTAGACAAAAAGGGAGCAACGAATGTTGGATCCCTCGCTCACGCACTCGAAGTTTTGGGTTAAGCCATCGTGGTCTAAGTGATTTTCGCTGCTTGAGGCGAGGTGATTGATAGGCAGGACGATGATTTCGCCACGAATGAGATCGGCGAATTCCGCTAGGGTGCGCGGCACGCCGAGTGGCGCGGTGTAGTTGAAAACGAGCAGTCGTACGGGGCCATTTTGCGGCGCAATGCGGGCAACGAGGCGAATACCTTGGTTGAGTTCACGTTCGCTCGGCGCGAGCCGCCAGATGCCTTGCGGGTCTTCCAAGGTGAAGGGCAGCAGAGTGGTCTGGGCGACGAGCGGGCTGTGGAGCAGCGTCAAAAAAACCATCCAAAGCGAGAGGCGAAGCGACGACATGGCGGACTGGAATCAGAGCGGGAACTCGAGTTGCGCGGCGAGACGTTGGTGACGGACACCGTAGAAAGCGGCGAAGGCGCGTATGCGTTGGGCACGGGCATCGTTGGGTTGACCGCGGGGTGAGGTGCGCTGGGCAACGATCAGGAGGTTTTTCGCGGTGTGCTCGGTGGAGATAAATTCGAAGACCTTGGTTTTGTAACCGGCCCATTCGAGGAGTTGGGCGCGGAGGGCGTCGGTGACGAATTCGGCTTGGCGTTCTTGGAAGATGCCGTGGCGCAGGGCATCGGCGAGCACCTGAGGTGCTGCGAGTTGAGCGCGAATTTCCTTTTGGCAACAGGGCGAAACGACGAGTAGCCGAGCGCCGGCAGAGATGCCTTGGGCGAGGGCGTCATCGGTAGCGGTGTCGCAGGCATGGAGGGCAATGAGCACGTCGCAGGCGGCGACGGCGGTTTCATTTATGGCGCCGGGTATAAACGTGAGGTGACTGCTAAGATCGTGTGCGGCGGCCGTGCGGTTGCACAGTTCTACGAGCTCGGCTCGCGCCTCGATGCCGGTGACGTGTGCGCGTGGCGCCAGGAGGGCGGCTAGGGCGAAGGTGAGGTACCCTTTGCCTGAGCTCATGTCGATGATGCGGAGAGGTTGGCTCGACGTGGAGGTTGTTTCCACGGGAAAGTTTTCGGCTAGGTGATGAGACAGAATCTCGGAAAATTTTTGGATCTGGCGAAATTTATCTGCCATGCCTTCGCGGGGTTGGCCGCGCTCATTGGTGACGCCGAGGCTACGGAGCCATGCGGCGCCAGCGGGGATAAGGTGGTGTTTGGGCTGATCGTGCGCAGCCGAAGTCTCGGCAGAGAAAACCTCGGAAATCGGCGGAGCGGCGACGGCTTTTAGACGAAGGCGAGCCGTGTCGTCGGGGCCGGACTCATATTGCGCCGTCGAGGTGGCGGTAAACAGATGGGCGTCCAGAAAAGTGGGGCCGAGTAGAATTTCAATTTGGGCGACGGCTTCGGCGAGGGGGAAGTTTTTGGTGACGTCGCGGGTGGTGTGGCGCCAGACGAAGGTGAGGTGCGGTCCGCTCTTAAGGGTAATGGGGCGGACGAAGACGTTTTGCAGCGTGGGGTCAGCGGCGGGTTGACGAGGTTTGCCGAGAGTGAGTTTTCCGAAGGTGCCGCGAGTTATATTTTCGGCGAGGAGCGCGGTAAAACGTGCGCGAGGTGCTGGCTTGGTGGGCGGCATGTACATCCACGATAGACTAAGAATCTAGTTTGGCGAGGGCATCGGCGGCGCGTTTGAGTTGGGGATCCAATTGTAGAGCGGAGGTAAAGGCGGCGCGCGCGGCGGTCTTATCGTTGAGTTTGAGGTGTAGTGCGCCGATGCGGTAGTGGATGAGGGAATGGGTGGCTTGACCCAGGGGAGGCTCAAGTTGGAGGCAGCGGCTCAGGGCTTTGAGGCCGCGCTCGAGTTTCGCGCCGCTGACTACGCTCAGGCGCCCGAGTTCAGCGAGGGCCGGATAAAAATCAGGGTTTTGGTCGAGCGATTTTTCACAGAGGACGATTGCTTCGTCATATTTTTTTTCGGTCGTTTTGATCAGAACTTGAGCGAAAAGTCCGCGAGTGGGATTGCGCTGGGCGATGGCTTCGGCTTGGTCTTTAGCTTTGGCGCGGCTGCCGATGGGCCACGGGGCGCTGGCGTAAAATTGAAGTAGGGCTTCACGGGCATCGAGGTTGTCGGGCTCGAGTTCGATGGCGCGGATGACCGCGTCGCGCCCACCCGTGGCGGCGGAGACGGAGCGAGTCTTACCCGCAGCTTGCATTGAGGTGATGCCGAACAAGGTAAGATAGGTGGCGTTCTTGGGCGCCAGTTCGGTGGCTTTGGCAAGCCAAGGTAATGCGTCTTCGATTGCGCGGTCGTCGGCGCGCTGGCGCAAAGTTAGACCGAGGTAATGACAAGCGGTGGCGTTGGTTGGTTCGCTCGCGGTGATTTTCTCAAAGGCGAGGCGGGCCTCAGGATACCGTTTTTGCTCGTACAGAGCGATGGCCTCTTCGAGCGCGCCGGCGTGGGCGCGAAAGGGTGACAGTAACAAAAGTAGCGTGACGATTGATACGCGGAGGCGAAGGTGCATCGACTCAAGGATTGTGCGCGCGTAAAAAAAGTTTCAAGCGCGCGCTGCGAAGCGGTAATTATTCGTAACGCAGGGCGTCGATCGGATCGAGTTGCGCGGCTTTGCGGGCGGGGTAGAAGCCAAAAAACATGCCGACAGCCGCGCTGAAGACAAAAGCGATAACTATTGAGGCGGTGGAAACAAGCACGGGCCAGCCGTTCAAGTGTGAAACGAGTTGGGACGAGCCGATACCGAGGAGAATGCCGATCACGCCGCCCAGTGAGCTGAGGATGGTGGCTTCGATGAGAAATTGCATGAGTACGTCGCTGCCGTGGGCGCCGATGGCGAGACGAATGCCGATCTCGCGGGTGCGTTCGGTGACGGAGACGAGCATGATGTTCATGATGCCGATGCCGCCTACCAAAAGTGAAACGCTGGCGATGGCCGCGAGCAGAAGTGTCATCGTTTGAGTCGTGGCGGTGGCTGTCTGGGCGAGCTCAACTTGGTTGCGGACCGTAAAATCGGGTTCGCGGCCTTTACGGCGCTGAGTGAGGACTTCGGTGATGTCTTTCTGGACTTTATCGATGACATCGGCGTTGGCAGCTTGGATCAAAATTGAACTGATGTATGAACGACGGGAGAGGCGCTTCATGTGGCTGGTGTAGGGCACGAGCACAGCGTCATCTTGGTCCTGGCCGAATAGGTTGAAGCCTTTAGAGTCGAGTACGCCTAAGATTTTGAAGGGGATGTTGCGAATGCGCAGGGTCTGGCCTACGGGATCGCTATTGGCGAAGAGTTGATCGGCGACGGTTTTGCCGATGACGCAAACTTTGGCTACAGATCGGACATCTTGGTCTGAGAACATGGCGCCGCTGGCGATTTTCCAGGAGCGAATGTCGGGGTAGTCGGGTGATTCGCCGTTGACGGAGGTGTTCCAATTAAGGCCGTTGGCTAGGACTTGGTTGCGATCGCGGACTTCTGGGCTGACGCCGACAATGCCGGTGACTTCGCGCTCGATGGCTTCGGCGTCCTCGATCGTGAGGGAAGGTGAACTGCCCCAGCCACCGCGCATGCCGCCGGAGCTCATGCTGCCGGAAAATACGGTGATCACGTTTTGGCCAAGGCTGGCGACCTGTGCTTCGACTTGAGCTTTAGCGCCGTTACCGATGCTTACCATCGCGATCACGGCACCGACCCCGATGATGATACCGAGTGCGGTGAGGATGGACCGCATGGTATTGCGCATGAGGGCGCGGAGAGCGACTTTGATGATGGAGCCGAAGCGCATGATTAGAAATTGGGCGAGCGTAAGGAGCGGGCGCGCAGGGTTTAGGATTTAGCGCCCGTAAGTTTGGCAGCGGCCTCGGCAGAGCTAAGTTTCTCGAGTTCCGTCGCGGATAATGAGCGATTAGCCACAGCCTCGTCGCGAACCATCATGCCGTCGCGAAGGATGAGGTTGCGTTTGCAGAAACGGGCGATGTCGAGTTCGTGGGTGACCATAACGATGGTGATGCCCTCGTCGTTGAGTCTCTGGAAGACGCCCATGACTTCGGCGGAGGTGCGAGTGTCGAGGTTGCCGGTGGGTTCGTCGGCAAGAAGTACTTGGGGTTCGTTGACCAGTGCGCGGGCGATGGCGACGCGTTGTTGCTGGCCGCCGGAGAGCTGGCTGGGGAAGTGATCGGAGCGTTGGGAAAGACCCACGATATCGAGGCAATGCATGGCTCGTTCTCGGATTTGCTTGGTCGTAAATTTGCGGTCGCCGTAAAGCATGGGCAGCTCGACGTTCTCAAGGGCGGTGGTGCGGGCGAGCAGGTTGAAGCCTTGGAACACGAAGCCGAGTTTCTGGTTGCGGATATCGGCGAGGGCGTTCCGGTCGAGTTCGGACACGTCAATGCCGTCGAGTAGGTAGCGGCCGCGTGTGGGGCGATCGAGGCAGCCCAGCAGATTCATCAACGTAGATTTGCCTGAGCCACTGGCGCCCATAAGGGCCACGAAATCGCCGCGTTCGATTTCAAGCGTGACCCCGCGCACAGCGTGCACAGGGACTTCACCAGAATCGTAGATTTTATGAATTTCCTCGATTTTTACAACGGGCGGCATGAGCGGTAAGCAGGTAGTTGCAGGGGCAGGGGTTTTTATCGGCCACGACCGCCACTACTGCTACCACCGCCGCCGAAGCCGCGGTTGCCAGTGAGTGCGCTGGGCGCGCCGGCTTGGGGCGCTGAGGCAGGAGTAACGCCCGGAATCGACACGCTGGTGACGAGGAGATCGCCTTCGGTCACGCCTTCGATGATCTCCGTGGCGATGCCATCTGAGATGCCGAGTTTGACTTGGACAGGTTCGGGTTTCTGCGTCTTCGGATCGGTGCCTACGAGTTTGTAGAGAGTCCGCGTGACGGGTGTGTTGGATGCTGGCGCAGTGGCGCCGCGATTACCACCACCACCACCACCGCCGCGGCCGCCTCCGCTCATGCGACTGAAGTCGAGATCAAGGCCACGTTCCTTGGCGAGAGCTTCCATTTTGGCGATCACGTCGGCCGATGGCGGTCCGCCGGCACCGAATGAGAAGCCAACCTCGCGCATGATCTCGCGCATGGCGGTGCGGCGTTGTTCGTCAGTGAGGGGTTTGGGTGCTTCGGTTTTTGAGGTGGCACCGGGAGTTGCTTGGCCATTGGCGTTTTTGGCGGCAACAACGGGCGCTGGGGGAGGGAGAAGATTTTCGGGAATGCGGACGCGAAGGGCGCTATTGCTGACTTTCAGGGTGCCGGTACGTTGGGCGATGATGATAGATACGTTGGCCGTCATTCCGGGCTTGAGCTTTAGGTCGTCGTTGCGGACGTCTATGATGGTCTCGTAGGTAACAACGTTAGACTGTGTCTTGGGCGCGTTGCGGATCTGGGAAATGCGCCCGCGGAATTGGCGGCTAGGGTAGGCGTCCACGGTGAAGTTGACGTTTTGTTTGTCCTCGATGTTGCCGATATCGGCTTCGGCAACGGCGGCGCTGATTTGCATCTGGGAAAGATCGTTCGCGATGGTGAAAAGGGTGGGGGCGCTGGTGCTGGCGGAGACCGTCTTGCCGACGAGGGCGATGCGGTCGATCACAATGCCGTCTATAGGAGAATATATGGTGCAACGGGCGAGGTCGACTTTGGCTGTGTCTACTGCGGCTTGCTGGATCAGCATCTGGGCTTGGGATTGTGCGAGTTGGGCCTCGGCTTGATCGAGCTCGGCTTGAGAAACGAGGTTCTGGGAGCGCAGGCCTCGGGTGCGTTCGGTGTTAAGTCGGATAAGATTGAAATTGGCGGTGGTGTTCGCGAGTTGGGCTTTGGCCGAATTGAGGCGCGATTCGTAGGTCGCTGCATCGAGTTTGGCGAGAACCTGGCCTTTTTTCACGGCAGAGTTATAATCCACGTTGATTTCAACGATGAGCCCGGAGATCTGGGAGGATACATCGACGCTGGTGACCGCTTCAAGGCCGCCTGTGGCTGTGACGACTTGTTGGACGTCACCGCGAGAAACCTTGGTACTGTTAAACTCGGGGTTTTTTTCCCCGCTGGTACGGAAATAAAACCATGAGCCGATGCTGACGGCTGCGATAAGTGTGAGAGTTATGATGAGACCGCTGGTGCTGCGCGCTTTGGACATACGTGGAAGGGGGGCTTAGGGAAAAAATTAGGGAGGAGGATTTTGGCCTGCGAGTGAACTATAATTATTCGCTTATTTGATAAATGGCCGTCTTTCAAATGACGTAGCGTTTCAGGAAAGGTAACGCGGAAATATTAACGAGCACCGTTGTCAGCCGGAGCCTGGTCACAGGTGGTCGGGTGTTTGAGTTCTAAAGTCCCTGTGTAATGAAGGGGCTTTTTTGAGGTTTGCCGTGAAAACAGTGGGGGCAGGTTTTGTCCGCGACGTAGTGGGGGTGCAGTTGTTCGTCGTTTGTGAGGGGCATCTGGCAATTGAAGCACATCACCGTTTTTGTCTCTTTTAATTGCGGGTCAACGCCCACACGTCGGTCGAAAACGAAACATTCCCCGTCGTAATGAGCGCCGCCGCATTGTTCAAAGTACTTTAAAATGCCACCATCGAGTTGGTGTACGTCAGTGAAACCCTCGCGTTGCATGTATGGACCAGCTTTTTCGCAGCGAATGCCTCCAGTGCAAAACATCACGATTGGTTGGTTTTTTAAAGAGGCGGGCAGGCGGGCGACGGCCGCGGGAAAATCACGGAAATGGTCTATGCCGGCGGGACGCGCACCGCGGAATGTGCCCATGCGCACTTCGTAATCGTTGCGTGTGTCGAGTAAGGTCACGGGGCGGCCCTCATCAAGCCATTGTTTAAGCGTCCGGGCGGGTAGCTTGGGGGTCGGATGACCTGCGGGATCAAGGCCTTCAACGCCGAAGGCGATTATTTCCTTTTTGATTTTCACCAGCATGCGATTGAACGGCTGATCTTCGCTTAAACTCTCTTTTGGCTTAAGATCAGCTAAGCCGGGGACTGCGTGGAGAGCGGCGAGTAGTACATCGATTTGCGTACGGGTGCCCGCGACGAACAGGTTAATCCCCTCCGTACTCAACAAAATCGTCCCGCGCAGGCATTGCGCTTTGGTGAGTTGGAGCAGCCGTACACGTAGTTCGGGTAGGCTGGTTAATGGCGCAAATTTATAGACAGAAATATTGATGAACTCGGGCATCGTGGAATGAGGCGAAACGCTAACCTAAACCGCGCTGAAACCATAGGTAAAATTTTCGTAAGGTTCGGCGTGGCTTCTGGCGCTGATCCTGCCATGGTCTTAGGTAGACGCATGAAACCGCAAATCATTCTGGCCGAAGCTCACACGCGCGAAGGCGCCCGCCTTACCCTGCATTCCCACGACGGACGCTTCAGTATTCGCGTCAACGGCAAGGAGCTCATGAACTCCGCCGCGACCGCTTCCGAGGTCGCGTTGGGCGAACTCGCCACGGCGGAGATCACACGCTCCGCCCCGGCGCGGATTCTAATCGGCGGACTCGGACTGGGTTATACACTGCAAGGCGTCTTGGCCAAAGTCGGCGCGCACGCCACGGTGCATGTCGCCGAGTTGGTGTCTGCAGTCATTGATTGGAATCGCACGCACATGAGCGAGCTCAACGGCGCCTTGCTCAACGATCCGCGAGTTAAGATTCTCAATGAAGATGTCCGCTCGATCATCGCGCGCTCCGCGAGCCAGCCGTATGATGCGATCTTGCTCGATATCGACAACGGGCCCTCCGCCATGGTCCAGTCCAGCAACGCCAAGGTCTACGATCTTCGCGGTATCGCGCGTATCGGGCAGGCGCTCAAACCCGGCGGACGAGTCGCCATCTGGTCGTCCGGCGCGGACAAGGCGTTTGAAAGCCGTCTTTCCCATAGCGGATTCGACGTTAAACCGACTCCGGTCAAAAAACACGCGACCGCCAAGAGCACGACGTACATGATTTACGTCGCGGATAAAAAAGTGCTTCCGGCAAAACCTGAGGTCGAAACCGCAGCTGCTGCGGCATCCTAAATTTAACGTCTACGCGGGGCGCGTCGGAACATCGGCTAGTGCGATTCGCGTTTGAAAACTTAAGCGAGGTGCTGGCGTAAACGTGCGATCAGTTCGGCGTAATCCGTCGCCTCAAGAAGTTGTTTCGGCTCGGGCATCATGGCGAACGGCGCGCCCCAACTCGGTCCATCGACGTATTTCGGCACAAGATGCATGTGCAGATGTGGCAGTTTATCGGAATAGGCGCCGTAGTTGATTTTAGCTGGATTGAAAGCGGCTTTCATCGCCTTGGCGGCGCGGGCGACATCTTGAGTGAAGAGTGTGAGTTCAGCCGGCGGTAACTCGAAGAGCTCATTGACGTGCGCGCGGTAGGCTACGACGCAACGGCCGCGATACGTTTGCTCCTTAAATAGATAAAGCGTGGAGACCTGCATTGGCCCGATCTCGATCATGAGATCTTGGAGGCGTTGATCTTTGCGGCAATAGAGACAGTCGGGGAGTTCGGTCATGGGTAAGATATGGCATGGGCTTATGAGTTTTATTTTTTGCTCCGGTGCAAGGGCTAGTTGCGGATCGACGTATGCCGCGGCGCGAGTTTGGGTGGAGCACCTTATGAAGATAAAAATGTTTTTTTGGCTACTGTTAGTTGTCGAAACATTGGCCGTCGAGCCAGGTTACCCAAGTCTTATGGCGCCGGTCGATCCGGCAACGTACCTCGCGGAGGTGGCTGCGGTGAGTCGAGTTGATTGGCCGAAAAATCGTGCGGTCATGATTGTGTGTCACGGGCACAGCGTGCCCGCGGGCTATTTTGACACCCCGGTTATTAACTCGCTCGGTTCGTATCCTCACCAACTTCGCGTCGGACTCGCAGGAAAATATCCGCACGCGGTCATCAATGTCGTCGTGACGGCCATCGGCGGAGAAGATTCAGAAAAAGGGCTTCTGCGTTTTGAACGCGATGTGATGAGCCTGCGTCCTGATGTCGTCACGATCGATTACGGTCTCAACGACCGCGGCATGGGCCTGGAGCGGGCGTCGCGCGCGTGGCGGGCGATGATCGAGCGCGCCAAAATCGGCGGCGCTAAAGTCATCTTGCTCACGCCTACGCCAGACACGGCCGCAAAATGGGCTGATCCCGCTGATAAACTGGCTTTGCACGCTGCGCAAATTCGCGGGCTCGCGCGGGAATACCAGGTCGCGCTGGTGGATAGTTATGCCGTGTTTCAGCGGCACGCGGCGGCCGGCGGAGTAACGGAGACGCTAATGTCGCAACGCAATCATCCCAACGAAAAAGGCCACGCCTTGGTGAGCGCTGGGTTGCTCGCGTGGTTTCCCTGATTCGCAGTTGGTTGATTAGCCGCCGGCACGAACGAGCAGGGTTTTAATTTGAGCGTGATCGGTGAGTGACGTTTTGGCGACGAAGCCTCGTGCGTGCGCGAAATGCACACCCGGAGCTTCCGCGATGCGCGTAAAATCGAGCCGCGGGTTGTCTTGAAACCGGGATAAACCGTAGCCGGTGCTGCGGCGATCAGGAGCGACGGTGCCAACGATCTTGCCGGAGAGATTTTGGGCCTCGATGTAGCGTTCGATGCCCATCGAAGGCTCTTCCGGCAGTGGATCGGTGCGTGGCAGAAAAAGAATGTGGGCGGGCTCGCCGCCAAGCACGAGCTCCCAGACTTGGGCGTGTTGAGCAATGAAATCGAGTCGCGCGCGGAGCGTGCGGACATACTCCAAAAGGTCTTCCCCGATCATGCGCATAATCGCCCATAGCGGAGCGGTGGGTTCGATGCGATCGGCGAGGGCGAAGCGGCGGAGTAGGGTGATGTCGATCGGAGAATTGAGTTTGGGTAGGGCGTTGCGCTCGATGCCGAGAAATTTGGCCGTGCTGATCGGTCCGCGGCAATCGAACCACTCGGCGGGCTCTAGCCATTCACAGAATTGGCGGGCGTCGGTGTAGATTCCGAGGTGTTGTAAAACGAGCGAAAGCGAGCAGGTGGGCGCGTGATCTTTGGGGAGTTGGTGGTGGTCGAAGTTATTCCGCGCGGGATCGTGCTGGTGGCCGACATCGATGACGGCGACCTGCGGATCGTTTAAATCGCTGGCGGTGGGTTCACGCCGGACGATGGGTACGGGGTGCAGGGCAAGCAGGACACAGCAGGCGAGGAACTCGTCTTTATGGGCGCTGCCGGGATGCGTGAGTAAAGTAGTGAAGGGCGTCATGATGAAAGCACGGGTAACCGCGCTGCGCGCAACGACGTCGGCTGGAGATACGTTTGGCGACGCTGAAGTTATAAGCCCCAGCTCCAGCGCTCGCTTTGCCAACTAAAGCCGCGTTCGGTTTGAGCGATGCGGCCGAGGCCGGGCCAAGGGAGGTGGAAACCGTAGGCGCGTTCGTGGGAGTGGGCGAGCTCGATAAAGAGTTTTTGGCGAGTATGGATCGCTTGTACGGGTTCGTGATCATAGGCGATGCCCCACGTTGGATCGGTGAACATCAAGGTATGATGATGCGCCACATCCATGAAATGCAGGAGCGAGTCACGGCCTGATTTAATGCGAAAAATTGCGTGGCCGGATGTGTGTCCGGGGGCCGCCAGCAGCGTGACTGCGCCGCCGAGGACGGAGTCACCGTCACGGAGAAATTGTAGGTTGGACTGGAGGACATCGAATTTTTCACGGGCATCTTTGATCATGCCGGGGAGTGGACCTTTGGCGCGTTTGGATCGGGAGAAATCGGGCGTAGGTGAGCGCCAGAAATCAACTTCTTCGCGTAAGCAATAGACCGCTGCATTTGGGAAGACGGCGTGGTTGCCGGTCACAAAGCCACCAATGTGATCGACGTGCGCGTGGCTGAGAAAGGCGTGAGTGATCTGCGCAGGCGCCAAGCCAAGCTCGGCGAGCGCCGTTGATACCCAGCCGCGCTCGGGGTTTTTGCCGGGGCCAAAACCGCCGTCGAAAATGACCAGCTCACGCCCCATTTTAAGCAGTAGGATATTGACATAGAGTGGGAGCGCATCGGTGCGTTCACCGCGGGAGATAAGATCGTCGCGCATTGTGGGTCTAGCGGCTTCGGGCCACATGAGATCGAGGCCTTCGCGCAGAAGCATGCTACCGTCGCTGATGGAATAGGCCTCGATGTCACCGATGTTAAAACGGTAGCTGAAGGCATTGCGTGGTGCCGGTCGCTTGGGCGTGGCTTCGGCTGCGCGAAGCGCTTGTGGCAAAAGTGCGGTACTGACGGCGGCGGCCGTGGCGCAAAGAAAATGCCGACGCGTGGAATTATTTGGTGGGGTATTTAGCATGGTGAGGATGGGGGAGATATTAAAAAAGCATAGCCTGCGAGGGAGATAAGGTTGTGGCTGGTGCGGGCCGAGCGGTGCGGAGGGCAGTTTGTAAGGGGCAAAGCTTGTGGTCTACGGGACGACCTTCGCGGTAAAGTCGCAGAAGTTGATGAGAACGTTGGGCGAGGAGATGTCGGACTTCGCGGCGACGGCCCTTGATGAGGGGAATGCGCATCTGATCGTAACCGGTAGTCTGATGACGGAGCCACGCGATGGTGGCGGCTTCGGCGCGCTCTTGAATGGGAATGCGCTTGGTGCGGGCGACCGTACCGCTCCCTACGGGAGTGGCGTGAGCGGCGATAAGATCGGCGAGGCGTTGGGCATCGCCAGCATGCGCGCAATGGAAGGCGAGAAACGTTAACACGGCGGCGCGGAAATCTTCGACGTAGTCGGCTTGTTCGACGGCGCGGCGGTCGCGGGCGGAGTCGAGTTTACGTTGATGTGCAGGATCGGCGCGCTCGACCAGAAGTTCGGCTCGAAGGGCTTCGATGCGATGCGCCGGAGCCCAAATCCCCTGGGAGAGGCGCTTGCGGCCTTTCATCTCGGACATGGTCCACGTGGGGCCGTCGGCCTTGATGCGGCGGCTGAGGGCGGAGTCGCCGGGTGGCAGAAGGATCCAACCCGATGGTACAAGCTCGAGCACGGCGTGTTCATTGATCACGTGGCCGGGTTTTTGACTGGGACGAACTTCGCGGGTGGCGTTGGGCACTTGCGAGGGGATAAAGGTCCGCGCGGAAGCTCAAGCAGCAACCCTGAGTTCGCGGGACTCGATTAGAATTTTTCGCTGCGCGCTGGCTTCGGACGTGATCGTTCTATTAAGATGCGGGTATGACACTCGCTGAACTCGGCTGGCACGATGCCTTGGCCCTCGCGTTTGCCCCGCACGGGGCGGCTGGGCTGGAGCCGGCGCGTGTGGTGTGCGAGTTGCGGCGGAATTTTTACGCGGTGCACACGGCGGACGGTGAAGTGCTGGGGGAGTGTGGCGGTGGTTTTTTCCACGTGGCGAAA